>JAEWDJ010000416.1 GCA_023390155.1 Actinomycetes bacterium
CCGTCGTACTGCGCACGGGTGGGCACGGCCTTCGGCCACCAGTCGGCGGTCGCGGCGTGGAGCTGATAGAGCCCGATCGCCCCCGCCGCGATCCCCAGGGCGACGACGACGGCTGCCGCCGTCACCACGCGCCCGACGACGCTCGCCCGCCTCCGGTGTCCATCCGCTGTCATCACGCCCCCGGTGCGAGGCTAGCGGTGGGGGAGCGTGAGGGAAAGAGAAAAGCCCCCGACGTCGCGGGGGCCTCTGGTGGGCGATACCAGACTCGAACTGATGACCTCTTCCGTGTGAAGGAAGCGCGCTACCAACTGCGCCAATCGCCCGTGGGTTCCGCACCCGGCGAGCCAGCTGCGAGTACCGATACTAGCCGACACGAGGCGCGGAATGCACATCGACGCACCCCGGGCGCGGCGACACACCCGGGTGACGGGCCCGGTTTTGTCTTCGGCCGAGGGATCGGCTAAAGTCATTCAAGTGCCGCGGGGAACTGCGGAACGAAATGCGGATGTAGCGCAGTTGGTAGCGCATCACCTTGCCAAGGTGAGGGTCGCGAGTTCGAGTCTCGTCATCCGCTCGAGTCGGCCCGGTGTCTTCGGATCCCGGGCTTCTCGATACGGTACGGTTCATTTCCGTGTTGTGTGGCTTCGGTGGATTGGCCGAGAGGCGAGGCAGCGGCCTGCAAAGCCGTATACACGGGTTCGAATCCCGTATCCACCTCGATCCTGAAGCTGATTCAGGCTCTGGGCGATTGGCGCAGCGGTAGCGCGCTTCCCTGACACGGAAGAGGTCACTGGTTCGATCCCAGTATCGCCCACCACGATTAGCCCCGGTTTTCCGGGGCTTTTTCGTTTCCCGGGTGCCGGCGTGCAACAACCGTGCAACAGTGTGTAGCCGAGATAGGGGAGGCGAACCGCTGGCGACGCTCCGACCGAGCTCGTCCGCCAAGGGGTCTGGCGCTAGGGAGACGTGGCGCCGACGTAGCCTCGGGCCGAACGCGCGACATCGGCCACCCTTCCGCGACATCGCCGACGTCATCATCCCGAGCGCCAAGCTGGCCGCAACCGTGCGGTATGTGTGCTGTGTGTGGCGTGCGTGGAAAGACAAAGAGACAAAAAAATTCGCGTATGAGAGAGAAGGATGAGGCGCCGCCGGTAGCGTCTCTGTATCTTCCGGCGCACGCCACACACGGCACACACGGCCAACGCCCGAGGGATGGCAACTTCTGGCCAACCTGGGCCGCACGCTCGATGGCAATTTCTGGGCATATCGGGTCTACAAGGTGCCCCGACCGGCGACCGTAAAGGACACGAAACGCCCAATGCGGAGGCACATTGCCAGCATTGTGAGGCGTGCTACGGTGTGACGTAGCTAGACGGGAAGGCGCCCGTAATCGCCTGGGCCGTGATGGCCACCCAGCGAAGGAAACTCAGCCCCTCGGGGCTTGGTATCCGATCAATCGAATGGTGGACATCATGGCTATTTTTGTGCGCGCATCTGAGGTGCACTCGTGAACCGCTCCGACGCCGGCCGTCTGGGCGCTGAGAAGCGGTGGCGCAACTCGACCCCGGCCCAGCGCAAGGCCGGCACCGCGGCGGCCCTAGAGGCTCGACTGGCCAACCAAGCCGCTCGCCGGCAGGACATCCTCGACGCCGCTCTTGCTGCGGTCGCTCGCGAGAACCTCACGGCGTGGTGGGCGCTTGCAGAGAAGGAGCGTCCCGACCTCCTTGACGCTCCGGAGCGGCGCCTCCGCTGGGCGCGCCGCCAGAACGTCCTGTGGCTGCGAGGCGACCGTGCATGAACGGTTCGACCTCTCCGACGACGAGCTCGCCCAGGATCGCGCAGACGGCCACGGGGACGCGGTGGACGCCTACCTCGCGGACAGAGCGCACGCCGAGCGTCAGCACGCCTTGGCGGCGAGCCTCGTGAGCGACGCGGCCGAGTACCTGGCCGAGCACGCTGAGCGTGAAGGCCTTGACCTTGCGGCCATGCGAACGCATCTCGACGAGCTCGCCCACGCGGACGAGCGCCGCCGCTCCCGTCAGCGCAAGCGCCTCGGCCAGCTCCTCCGCGACGAGGAGGCGGCCGGCATCGAGCTCGCATCGCAGTCCCGCGACAAGCGACTCTCCAAGGGGCGCCGCGCGGAGCTCGACGCGCAGATCGCGACCGCCGACGACCGAATCGCCGAGCTCCGCGAGTTCAAGCGCAGGCTGAAAATGACGCCGGCCGAGCATCGCTCCCTCGTCAACCGAGAGTCGCTCCACGGGCCGGCCGCGTACATCGACGGCGAGGACGTGGCCCAGCGCGCCCAAGACTTCCTCACGCGCTTCATCGTGTACCCGGACGAGCACGGCGCGGCCGTGGACACCTTGTGGACGATGATGACGCACGAGTTCGCCGCGTTCGACATGATGCCCCTCCGCATCATCAACTCGGCCGAGCCCGGCTCGGGCAAGACCATGCGCGGCGACCTCATCGGCGCGCTGGCCAAGCGGTTCGTGGCCACGGCAAGCATCTCGCCGGCCTCCGTCTATCGCGAGATTGACGCCGCCGAAGTGACGCCCGTGTTCGGCCTCGACGAGTACGACGCCTATTTCGTCAACGGCCGATCCGAGAGTGAAGCCACCGAAGGGATGCGGGCCATCATCAACGCGAGTTGCTACCCGAACGGTGGCGTTCTCCGCACCGAGCGCGACAGTGAGAACAACTTCACCGCTCGGCGCATGTCGGTGCACGCGCCCATGATCCTCATGGGCATCGGCGACGTGCCGGGCACGCTTTACTCGCGAGGCCTCACTGACACGATGCGGCGCAAGCTCCCCAGCGAGCACGTCGAGCGCTATCGGAGCCGCGAGCAAGCCGACACCATTGCCAGCATCCGAGCCGAGCTCTCCGCGTGGATGAGCGCCAACATCGGCGCCATCGTTGGACGGCTCGGCCAGGGCCTCCCCGACATGATCGAGAACCGCGACGCCGAGAAGTGGGAGGGCATCATCGCCATCGCCGAGACCCTCGGCGGCGCATGGCCCGAGAAGGCCCGTGCCGCGGCCATCGCCGACGTGACCGGCGCGAACCGGCCTGTCAGCCTGAGCAACCGCCTCCTTGGCGACATCCGCAAGGCGTTCGCCGGCCGCGACAAGGTGGCGTCCAGTGAGCTCCTCGCCGAGCTCAACTCGATGGATGACGCGCCTTGGGGCGAGTGGAAAGGCGCCGGCCTCAACGCCCGGGTCGTCGTCTCGATGCTCAAGGACTACGGCATTCCTCGACCTCACACCGTCCGCCTCGCCGGCCACCTCGGCACCGTCCACGGGTGGGACCGGCGCGACTTCGCGGACGCATGGAGCCGCTACCTCACCCCCGAAGAAATCGCACTACCGATCCTCGAAGGAGACACGAAATGAGCAAGACCAAGACCGCCGCCCCCACCCTCGCGGCGCCCGCCGTCGAGCCGGCTGCGACGCCGGCACCTCCGCAGCGCCCCGTCACCCTCAGCTACATCAACGACGGCCGCTCGCGCGTCTACACCTTCGCGACGCCGACCGGTTCGCCCGAGGTCGATGAGGCCGCCACCAGGCTCGCCGCCGCTGACGAGCGCGTGCCCGTTCTGCGCAACCGGGTCGCCGAGCTCGAAGCCGAGGTGCGTCGAGTCGAGGCCGACGAGCGGAGTGGCCGTGTCGCCGCCCTTGTGGGCGCATCGGATGACGAGCTCGACGCGGCCCTCGAAGCCTCCACGCGCGGCGTGCCGGCCGTGGCGCAGGCAGAGGCGGCCCTTGAGGGTGCGCGCCGCACGCTGAGCGAGTACATCGACGCTACGGCCGCTCTCGCCGCCGAGCTCGGCCTCCTCCTCAACGCCCACGCCCGCACCATCGTCCGTGTGAACGCCCGACAGGCCAACGAGGTCGCGGCCGAGATGGCCGGCGCCCTCGCGACCGTGCACCTCAAGGCCGCCGAGCTCAGCCACCTCCTCGGGCTCGCGGAGGGGCTTGAGAAGGCGCTCGACCGGAAGGCGACGGCGGGGGAGTCGGAGGAGGAGCCCATCTACCGCTTGACCGAGCAGGCGACCCTGCCGGCGTTCATCCACTTCGCCGGCCTCATCAACAACGCCCGTGGCGAGCTCCTCGACATCACGGCCGGCGTCGCCGCTCTCAACCGCGCCGTGGACGGTAAGCCGGCGCCCGAGTTCGACTTGGACATCGCATGACCACCGAGGAGATGCGCCGACTGCGCACGCTCCGCCGCGATGCTCGACGGGACGACGAGGAGGAGGCCGAATACCGCATCCTCCTCAAGCTCGCCGACTTGGAGGCCGAGAGCGCCGAGCTCCGCCTCATCGAGCTCCGCGCGCTGGCGTCGGGTGGTCGGCTCCCGCGCATGAGCAAGGCCGCCGACGAGGAGCGGATGGGCCAGGGGTTTACCGACGACTGGCCAGACGCCGAGTCGGTCGAGGACGACGACGCCGAAGGGTTCGGCTCGTGGGATGGAAGGGACTGAGATGACCGAGAAGCCGATGAGCGCCACCGAGCGCCAGGCAGCCCAGCTAGAGGGCAGCACGGACGCCTACGAGGAGCGCGTGCGCAGGCAGATCGCCGACGACCGGGCACGCTTCGAGCCGGCGTCGCACGCCACCCGCCGTCAGGTCGAGGCCCTGGGACGCTCCCACGGTCGTCGCTCGGCGACCGAGGCCGAGGTGGACGCCCGCCTCGACGCTGCCCTCCGAGCCAAGGGGATCGACCCCGACGAGCTCGACTAAAGACTCCCGGCGTGCGGCCCTGTGGGCCGGCCCATGTCTCGCCGGGAACATCGCGACCCCCTCGCTAGTGGAAGGCGAGGGGGTCGCCCTTGTTTGCGCTGAGCGATACGCCATCATGGTCGAATGATGATCCTGCATCACCACACGCCGGCGCCGATGCCGGTGGAGGCGATTGGTTGGGGAACGTGGCCGGAAATCGTGGCCGCCGTGGTGACCTCGCTGGCGTTCGTCGTTGCCGCTACGTCGCTCGTGCGCGACCTTCAGGTGCGTCGAGAAGCTCAGGCGCGGCTCGTGTACTCGAAGCTGATCCATATCGAGCAGTTCGAGGCGGGCGCCACTTTCGACTTGCTTCCGCATGGCGCCGTTACTGCCACAGGGTCCGCGGCTTCGACGATCATCCTGGGGCAGGGACTCGGTCTCGCCGTTGCCCCCGTCCAGCGAGTGACGGTCATCGTGCACAACGGAAGCAATGAGCTCATCGGTCCCGCGCGAGTACAGATGGTCAACGCGGGCAAAAACTACACCTATGACACATTCTCGCTGAGCGTTGGCGCCATTGATCCGCTCACGGATTACACGGCAATCCTTGAGTGGCCGTGGGAGGAGCACCCGAATATGCCCTCTCTCGCGACGACGGTCATTTTCCGGGATGCGAGCGGCCGATGGTGGCGTCGGCACCGTTCAGAGCCGATTGAGCGAGTGCATGCAGATCCCGAAAACGAGGTGCAACCCGCCGCGGAGCGCGCGGAGATACGCAAGGTTCAGGCCGCCAGGGGCGTTGCGCCGGAGCATTTCATCCAAGAGCCAAAGGTGTCGCTCGTTGTGCGCTGGCACAGGCTCCTCCGCAGGGTCAGGGGGAAGTCGCCAATTCCCTAGACGGGCCGCCCACTCTCAGCGGACCGGGCGCGCCTTGGGATTGATAACCGGCTCGATGTGTTCGCGTACCGCTTGCCGGCGCTCGGGGTAGACCCAATCTCGGCCGACGTGCGCCATGTCGATGAGCAGAGCGTCGATCGCTACGCGGAGCGCCTCCACGTTTTCTTGCGGCTCCGTAAGCCGCTGGCCGGCGAGCTCCGCGATGCGGGCCTGCCGGGCGTTGAAGTAGAGCGCAATGGCGAGGCCGGCGTCGGTGACGTGATCGGCGTAATCCTGGCACGCGACGCGCAGCGCCGTCGTAGGCGCATCGACGCTCATGCCGCCGTAGATGAATTGCTGGCCCGTGATTGGCCGCATGCGCTCGGCGAACTCGTCGGCATAGGCCTTGTCGCTCGGGAACTCGCGGTTGGCTTGCTGGTCGCGAGCCGTTTGCCGAGCGATTCGGATGCCGATGACGGCCAGGACGACGCCCGCCACGGCGACGATGATGCCGAGGACGGACGCGATGGTCTGAACGTACGCGGCGACGAGCATGGCCTGATCGGTTGCGGTGTCGAGTCGGAGCACGAGCTCAGGCTAGTGGGGGACGCCGACACAGAAAGGCAACGGGGCGACGGGAACCCTGCCGGCTCGCGTCGCCCCTCGAATGGTTGACGCCGCCACCCTAGCGCGCCGCACCGACAAATGATGAGGATTGCTCCCTAACTGGGCTAAGCTCGCCTTACGTCCCCTCGGGGCCGCCGTATTCGCATGGAGCCGGGCCGCCCCGGTAGCCGCCCAGACGGGCGCAGCCATGAACCGAGCCCGAGAGGGTGTCGTCATTCGGGAGTGGCCAACTCTTCACCGATTGGCTCACTCATGGAATCGTTCATCGACCCCGACGCGAAGCTCGCCACCGTCGCCGATGTCGCCGAGGTTCTCGGCGTAAGCACGTGGACCGTGCGCCGTTACATCGCCGAGGGGCGGTTGGAGGCCGTCAACTTCGGGCAGCGGCTCACCCGCGTCAAGCTGGCCAGCGTCAACCGCCTCGTGGCGACCTCCGACGTTCGGCTCCACGGCCGAGGCGCCCACTACGGCCGATAGCCCTCGTCGGCGAGGTACTGCGCCCGGGCCGCCGCGATTGCCGCAGCGCGCTCGGGCGTTCCCTCGTCCGTGCCGGCCACCGCTTCGAGGAGCTCGGTTAGCGCCTGACTCGCGCCCGTGTCGGTCACCGTGACGTGATCGAGAGCGAAGCCGAGGGCCGAGGCGAACTCGTGCGCCGTCATCGGCCCAGCAAGCCTCATCCCATCCTCCGCGCGAGCTCGGCGTCGCGCTCGGCCGAGGCGTGCTGATAGCGCATCGCGGCGGCCACCGAGGAGTGACCGAGCCGAGCCTGAATCTCCTTGAGCGTGGCGCCCGTCTGAGCCGCTTTCGTGCCGCCGTGGTGGCGGAGGGCGTGCCACGGCATGTCCGGGCGCCCAGCGGCCTCCCGCGCCGGATACCAGTGCTTCACGAACGTCGATTCGGCAAGGTGGGTGACGCCATCGCGGGCCGGGAACAGGAGCGCCTCGTCGTCGGCCGCGGTGAAGGTGTCGAGGTGGTGGAGGATGGCGCCGAACGTGCGCCGAGGCATGTAGACCGAGCGGACGCCGGCCGCGCTCTTGGTCTTGCCGACGACGTAGCCGGCGCCGGGCGTGTGGGTGACGGCGCGCGTGACGTGGACGATGATGCCGAGCACCTCGTCGGTGCCATCGGTGGCGCGCACGACCTCGACATCCTTGCGGCGGAGCTCGGTGAGCTCGCCGTAGCGCAGCGGCCCCCATGCGGCGATGGCAACGGCGGCCTTGTACTTCTCCGAGATGGCCTGCTCGATGAGGTCGAGCTCAAGATCGGTCGGCGGCTTGACCTCCTTGCCGGTGACGGCGGAGGCGAGGCCGCGGATGTTGCACGGGTTGGTCACGATGCGCTTGTCCTCGACGGCGCTGGCCATGATGGACTTGAGCAGGGAGTAGGCGCGGGCCGTCTGCGTCGTCGTGCCCGACTTGGCTTGCTCGCGCTCCCACAACTTCACGACATCGGCGGTGATGGCGGCCAGCTTCTTCGAGGTGAGCGAGCCGAGTGGGCCAGCGAGGAGGCGCTGGTATTCGGCGCGGGTGCGGATGCGGAGGGGCTCACCCTTCTTGTTGCGGCGCGAGTCGATCCACGTGGCGGCGTACTCGGCGAGGGTGTCGGTGTACGCCTTCGAGGCGTTAGCCGACCACGTGCCGGCGTCCACCTTGGCGCGCTCGGCGGTCAGCCACGCCTCGGCCTCGCGCTTGAGCTCGAAGGTTCGGGGTGCCGTGACGCGCTGGCCCTCGGGGCTGGTGTAGCTCGCCTGATACCGCTTGGAGGGCAGCCGACGAATGGCGCCCCACGTGTTCCGCTTGGCCATCGCCTCGCCTTTCGCCCCGGTCCGTCGTGCAACAACCGTGCAACAACGTATCTATTCTTGCCTCTCTTAGCTTAACCTATCTCCGCTCTGGTTAGGGGGGCTCTCCCCAGTATTTGCAAGGGATCGGGGCCGATTGGCCCGAGATGGCGGGAGAGGGCGAAAGCTGCTGGATACTGGTTCGATCCCAGTATCGCCCACAGAGAGAAACCCCCGGGAGACCGGGGGTTTCGTCGTTTCTGCCCGCAGTCGGCGTATCCGCGTCACGGCTTGGCGCCGTTGTGGAACGAACCGTGGAGGGTCGTGTCCCGGAACACCGTCGCGTCGATGACCCCTCGCACGGCGGCGAGCGTCGCGTCGTCCGGCGGATCGACCAGCACGGTCATGCTGCCGTAGTCGACCCGCATCGTGTACGGGATCGACGCCTCGACGCTTGTGACGTGCGGCGTCGCGGCCAGCAGGGCGAGGCCGCCGGCGATCTCCGTCGCCTCGGCCTCCGTGATGGTCTGGTCGAACGTCCGGTCGTAGTGGATGACCGTCGCCACGTGCCCGGGGCCCGCGGGAACGGTGAGCGTGAGGCTGACCTCGGTCCAGGCGAGGTGCGCGGCCAGAGTCGCCGGCACCGCCCCCGCCTCGGCCGGTGTCGCATCCGGCGACATGGTGACGTCGATGGTCGACGAGAAGTGGTTCTCCACCAGCAGGCAGTCCGAGCGATCGGGGTCGGGCGCCGTGCTCTGCGCGTTGCCGGTCCGCTCAGACACCGTGCCGATGGCCGGCAGCGCCCGCACCGCGGCGAGCGCCGATCGGAGCTCGCCGGCGACGTGCGGGTCGAGCGTCGGGGACGGCGTCGGAGAGGGGTCCGGCTCCATACCGCGCGGGAGGCAGGGCGCGCTGGAGCCGCCCACGTCACCGGGGGCCTCGCCCGTCTGGATGTCGTGGAGAGCGCTGCAACCGGTGAGGAGCGCACTGGAGAGCACCAGCGCGGTGGTCACGACTCGTCGATGCATACGCTCGACGGTATCGGCGGCGGCGGCGAGGGTCATCCGTCGGCGGGATGACGTGCGGTCCCGTCGGGCGACGATGCCGTGAGCCGCCCGGCGTCGTCCATCCGCAGCCAGACGCCCCGCTGCCCGCACCGGTCGTGGACGAGGGTGGCGGTCGTGCCGAACGACGCGACGGCGGTCGAACCCTCCACGGGATCGGCGGTGATCGCGATGCTGTCGCCGTCCCGAGGGGGAGTGTCGGGCTCGCCCATCGTGATCGCGACGACGGCGAAGCCGATCTGACAGTGCCCATCGGCGCAGACCCGGACGTTGGTGCCGGGGTGAGCCTCGACCCAGGAGGTGACGTCGACGCTGATGGTCGGCGCTGTCGTGATCGCCCGCCGGCACGTTCCGGCTCCGGTGCAGCCGACGAGCGAGACCGCACAGAACAGGGCGACGACGAGGGCCGCGCGGGCTGCTCTCCGTCGTCGCCTCACGGCACCCTCAATCCTGCCGCTCGACGACCGCTGGCGCATACGCTCCTCGCCCCCGGCGGAGGTCGCGGACGGCGACCGCGAGAACCACCCCGCCCAGCACCGCCCACAGCGCGGCGAGGAGGTAGCCCCACGCGCCCCCGCCGCCTCCGATCGCGACCCCGAACCAGCAGGCCGCCAACATCAGCCACAGCACGCCGTTCCCCACGCGTGGCCGCCCGAACGCGATCCGGAACCATCGCGGTTCGCTCTGTCGTTCCCCCATGGCGACGACTCTAGCGAGCGTCCCCCGGCCGGCGAATGACTACGATGACGCGAGACCCTTCGGGAGGACGACGTGGAGATGGACGAGGCCGGCAGTCACGACCTGGCGCCCGGCGGCTACCGCCACTTCAAGGGCGGCCGCTACGAGGTGATCGGTGTGGCCACCGACACGGAGACCGAACTCCCGGTCGTGGTCTACCGGTCGTCGAACGGACGGCTCTGGGTCCGATCGCTGGCGATGTTCACCGAGATCGTCGAGCGAGACGGCTACGTCGGCCCGCGGTTCGTCCGCGACGACACGAACCGCTGAGGGGGAGCGGTCGCGGAAACATCGCCGTCACACGATCTCCGTACGATCGGCGCATGAGCTTCACCATCGCCCCCGCGGATTTCTCGTCGCCCGCCCTCCGGGCCTTCCTGCAGGCGCACCTCGACGACATGGAGTCGACCGCGCCCCCGGAGAGCCGGCACGCCCTCGATCTGACCGGCCTGCAGAAGCCGGGCGTCCGGCTGTGGGTCGCCCTCGACGGGGACGCCGTGATCGGCACGGCTGCCCTGGCGCCGGTGGAGCCGGGCTGGGAGGAGCTGAAGAGCATGCGCACCGCTCCCGACCGCCGCGGCGAAGGGATCGCGGCACGCATGCTCGAGCATGTGCTGGCGGACGCCGCCGCCCGGGGTATCGGGCGCATCTCGCTCGAGACCGGCTCCCCGGAGTTCTTCGCGCCGGCCCGGCGCCTCTACGCGAAGCACGGATTCGCGGTCTGCGAGCCCTTCGGCGCCTACGTGCTCGACCCCAACAGCGTCTACATGACCCGGGGGCTCGCCTGAGGACGGCCCACCCCTTCACCGCGGCAGAGTGGACCGCCCTCATCGCCTGATCGCGAGGCAGCGACTAGTAGCAGACCGCCAGCCTGTCGACATCCGGAGTCAGTACGTTCGTGCCTCCGGCGATATCCATCGACGTCGTGCCCAGGCGGACCATCTGATCGCCAATCGCACGAGGCACGCAGGTGGGTGCTGCGAGAAGCAGCGGCTGCGACAGCGCGCCGGCCGCCGCGGCCGAGACCAGCGCGTCTGGCCACGCGAGGCCGGACGCGACGTAGACCGAGCTCGCGCTGTTGGCACCGAAGCCGGCGCTTGCCAGCATGGCGCTCGTGATGAATCGGTCGGCCCCGCCGATGCGGGTGACTGTGACCCCCGTTGACTCGGCCTGCCCGGTCCACGAGTCGGCGATGACGGCGTTGCCTCCGACAAGGGTGACGGAGCGGATCGACTTCATCTCGAGGAACGAGTTCGTCGACGGGTCGAGCTCTTTGGAGTCGACCAGGATGAGGGGTCGGTTCTGCTTCGCCGCGACGGGGGCGGCCGACAGTGCGTCGGCGAAGCTGTATCCAGAGGCGGCGTACGTGGTGGTCGCCGATGGGAACGCGTAGGCCGCGATCAGTCTCGACGTCTCGTACCGATCGGCGCCGCCCAGCCTGGTCACCGGGTAGCCCAGATCGGTGAGCTGCTTCACGGCGGCTGCCGAGACGGCCGTGGTGCCACCGACGACGATCACTTTCTTGGGCTTGAGCCTATTGAGTTCGGTGATGATGCTGGCCGGGATGGTGTCCGGCATCGTCAGGAGGACCGGGCCGTGCTGGACTCCCGCAGCGGGGGCTGCGGCGAGCGCGTCGGGAAAGTCGAGGCCGGATGCGATGTACGCGACGGGAACGTTCGTGCCTGGAAAGGCGTGCTGGGACACCGTGACCGAGGTCAGAAAGCGATCGGCGCCGGAGACGCGCTCCGAGCTCGGTGCGGTGTTCGTCGCTGCCGAGACGAAGGCCGTTTTGCAGCCGAGGGACCCGTTGCCGGCGGAATCGCCCGGGAGGGCGATCGCCGTGATGCATGCGCCGTACTGCCCGTAGCCGCTCCACGGCGCCTGCGCCGTGAATCCGTGATAGGGCCCGGCTCCCGGGTATGCGGCGGCGACGTCTGAGCGGGCACCGTTGGCCGTCACTCGCGTCGTACTCGTGCCCGCGGGTGTGCTCCAGGCGATCTGGACCTGGACTGCAGCCGCCAGATTGGTCTGGTCGAATGCCCAGCCGCTGACCGCGAAGGGTGACCCGGACGACAGAGTGGCGCCGTCATACGACCCGATCGGCGGGTAGACCTGGGCGCCCAGCGCGAACTGCTGCAGCTGCGCCTGCGTGCCGTTGAAGATGTCCTGGTCTCCGGCGAAGACCCCGGAGCTCGCGTACTGCCACATCGTCCAGTTGACCCAGCTGGCGGGGAGCGCACCGGGGGTGCTCGTCCCATAGCGGGCGACGAACAACGGGTATGCGCCGAAGGTGTTGTTCGACCCGGTGCATTGGTTCCACCAGTTCGCCGTGGAGTAGATCGCGGGGTTGACGCCGGTCAGGGCCCGCATCGTGTACACGAAGTCGGCGATCCAGTTCGACATCTGTGTCGTGGAGAGTCCCCAGCAGGTGCCGCTGCCGTCCGTGGCGTACTCGATGTCGAGCAGCGGCGGCAGGGTGCGCCCGTCGGGGGACCAGCCGCCGCCGTGCGCATAGAAGAACCGCGCCTGGGTCGCTCCGTCCGTCGTGTTCGGGGTCGCGAAATGGTACGCGCCTCGGATCATCCCGACGTTGTACGAGCCGGCATACTGCCCGGCGAAGTAGCTGCTCGTGTAGTAGGTGCCCTCGCTGGCCTTGATGTATGCGAAGCGTGCGCCATTGGCCCACTGGGCCGCCCAGTCGACGTTCGGCTGCCAGCCGCTGACGTCCATCCCGAGCACGCCGCCGACGCCCAGGTAAGGGGAGATGACGTCGTTGAGAGCCTTCGCCTTCGCCTGCGACGTCGCGGGTCCCTCCTCCGCCTCGACCGTCGCACCCATGGCGTGGTTTCCCGCCGCGGTCTGTTCGGCGAGGCTCGGATTCGCGCCGGAGCCGGTCGCGGTCCCCTCTGCCGGTGCCGGATCGGCCGGCGTCGGCGTCGGTGTCGGGCTCTCGGTCGCGGTGGGCGCGGGATCCGCGGCGGCCGTCGCCGTCGGCTCCGGGGTGGGCGTCGTGGCGGCCTGGGCGGGCACGCCTCCGACGAGCGCTATCGCGAGCGCTGCGGTGATGGCAAGGCCGGTTTTCATCGGGGACATCCGCTCTGGTCAGGGGAGTTGAGGTGTCCGTCGGTTCGGGTCCGTCCGGATCCCTGCTCGGGCAGGGAAATGCCTGAAGTCTACGTCGCTGCAGCGTCGGCGCCACTGCCCGATTCGGGCGACACGCCGCGTTCGCCCCCGTGCGGGGGGTGTGCGCGGTGCGGTCCGCGCGTCCGGCCCCGATAGAGTTGACCCCGTTCCCCAACCGACGAAACAAGGAGTGGACAGGTGGCCGACGGCTTCGAGCTCTTCACTGACCGTTCCGTTGTCGCTATGCGCGTCAACGGCGAGCTGAAGGACCTCGCGACGACCGTCACGACGACCGACGAGGTCGAGCCGGTGACCATCGACTCGCCCGACGGCCTCAACATCCTGCGCCACTCGACCGCGCACGTGCTCGCGCAGGCCGTCCAGGCGGTCAACCCGGAGGCCAAGCTCGGCATCGGGCCGCCCGTCACCGACGGCTTCTACTACGACTTCGACGTCGCCGAGCCGTTCACCCCGGAGGACCTCAAGGCCCTCGACAAGGAGATGGCACGCATCGTGCGCGCGGGCCAGCGGTTCGTCCGCCGCGTCGTCACCGACGACGAGGCGCGCGCGGAGCTGGCGGCGGAGCCGTACAAGCTCGAGCTGATCGGGCTCAAGGGTTCCGCATCCGAGGGCGGTGACAACGAGAACGTCGAGGTGGGCGGCGGCGAGCTGACCATCTACGACAACGTCGACCCGAAGACCGGCGAGACCGTCTGGAAGGACCTCTGCCGCGGTCCGCACCTCCCGAACACCCGCATGATCGGCAACGGCTGGGCGCTCACCCGCGTCGCGGCGGCCTACTGGCGCGGCTCCGAGAAGAACCCGCAGCTGCAGCGCGTCTACGGCACCGCGTGGCCCACGAAGGACGAGCTGCGCGCGTACCAGACCCGGATGGAGGAGGCCGCCAAGCGCGACCACCGCAAGCTCGGTGCGGAGCTCGACCTCTTCTCGTTCCCGGAGGAGATCGGCTCCGGTCTCGCGGTGTTCCACCCGAAGGGCGGGATCATCCGCAAGGAGATCGAGGACTACATGCGCGAGCGACTGATCGCGAACGGCTACGAAGTGGTGAACACGCCGCACATCACCAAGGCGCACCTGTTCGAGACCAGCCAGCACCTCAACTGGTACAAGGACGGGATGTTCCCGCCCATGCACCTCGACGAGGAGCGCGACGCCGAGGGCCACGTGACCCGGCAGGGGCAGGATTACTACCTCAAGCCGATGAACTGCCCGATGCACAACCTGATCTTCCGGGCGCGCGGCCGCTCCTACCGGGAGCTCCCGCTGCGGCTGGCCGAGTTCGGCACCGTGTACCGCTACGAGAAGTCGGGGACCCTCTCGGGCCTGACCCGCGTGCGCGGGCTGACCCAGGACGACGCCCACATCTACGTGACGGACGATCAGATCAAGGACGAGGTCACGCGCCAGCTCGAGTTCGTGCTGGAGACGTTGCGCGGCTACGGCCTGACGGACTTCTACCTCGAGCTCTCCACGAAGGACCCGGAGAAGTACGTCGGGTCCGACGAGAGCTGGGAGACCGCGACGGAGACGCTGCGCGAGGTCGCCGTCGAGTCGGGCCTCGAGCTTGTCGACGACCCGGCCGGAGCCGCGTTCTACGGCCCGAAGATCTCGGTGCAGGCCCGCGACGCGATCGGCCGCACCTGGCAGCTCTCCACCGTGCAGCTCGACTTCAACCAGCCGGAGCTGTTCGAGCTGGAGTACAACGCGGCCGACGGCACGCGCAAGCAGCCGGCGATGATCCACCGCGCGCTGCTCGGCTCGATCGAGCGGTTCTTCGCCATCCTGCTCGAGCACTACGCGGGTGCCTTCCCGGTCTGGCTGGCGCCGGTCCAGGTGGTCGGCATCCCCGTCGCGGACGCCTACGCGCCGTTCCTCGACGAGGTGATCGCGAAGCTCCGCGCCCAGGGCGTCCGCGCCGAGGTCGACCACTCCGACGACCGGATGCAGAAGAAGATCCGCACGCACACCAAGGCCAAGGTGCCCTTCCAGCTCATCGTGGGCGAGGAGGACGCCGGCGCCGGCACGGTCAGCTTCCGCTTCCGCGACGGCAGCCAGCTGAACGGCGTGCCCGTCGAGGAGGCGATCGAGCGCATCGTCGCGAGCATCCGCAGCCACGAGCTGGTCGACACGGCATGGCCCGCCTGAGCCTCGACGACTACGACGCCCGCGAGCCGGGCGACGGTGCGACGCACGAGGGCGTCGGCGCGGACGGGGTCCGCGTCGACGACCCGTCGTACCTGGTCGGAGTGCCCGACGAGTTCCAGCGTCTCTGGACGCCGCACCGGATGGTCTACATCCAGCACGGGCAGCAGCCAGGCAAGGACGACTGCCCGTTCTGCGTCGCCCCGAGCATGAGCGACGAGGACGCCCTCATCGTCGCGCGCGGCGAGCACGCCTACGCGCTCCTCAACCTCTTCCCGTACAACAGCGGGCACCTGCTCGTCTGCCCGTACCGGCACATCGCCACCTACGATCAGGCGACGCCGGAGGAGGTCGCGGAGATCGGGTCGCTCACGCAGACCGCAATGCGGGTCATCCGGGAGGTCTCGAAGAACGACGGCTTCAACATCGGGATGAACCAGGGCGCCATCGCGGGCGCGGGCATCGCCGCGCACCTGCACCAGCACATCGTGCCGCGCTGGGCCCAGGACGCGAACTTCCTGCCGATCATCGCGAAGACGAAGGCGCTCCCGCAGCTCCTCGGCGACGTGCGCGCCGCTATCGCGGGCGCCTGGCCGACGGCGGACGACTGAGCGGACCGGCTGCCGCACGCGGCGGCGGCCGGTCGTGCCCGCGTCAGCGCACCTGACGGACGGTGAACTGCTCTCGCGGGTGCGCGTACGACTCCTGCGACTCCACGAGCTGCAGCTCCCGCTCGCCGGACTCCAGTGTGCGGGTGAGCAGGTCGAACACACTCGACACGGTCTTCCGCAGCGCGAGCTCGGCGTCGCCGGTGCGCACGTAATGGGCGGTGAAGAGCGCCGCCGTGACGTCGCCCGACCCGTTCGCCTTCATCGGGAGGCGCGGCGTCTGCACGATCCACGCTCCCGCGTCGTCCGCGGCGAGCATCTCGATGGTGTCCTCCGGCTGATCCGGCCGCTCGACGCTCGTGACGAGCACAGTGCGCGGACCCATCGCGCGTGCCGCGTCGACGGAGGCGAGCGTCGACTCCAGGTCGCCCGGCTCGGTGCCGGTGAGGAAGCCGAGCTCGAACTGGTTCGGCGTGATGATGTCGGCGACCGGGACCACCCGATCGCGGAGCAGGTCGGGGATCGCGGGGGCGACGAAGCAGCCCGACTTCGCGTTGCCCATCACCGGGTCGCACGCGTAGACGGCATCCGGGTTGGCGGCCTTGACACGCGCGACGGCGTCCACGATGACGTCGCCGATGCCCTCGCCGCCCTGATAGCCGGAGAGGACGGCGTCGATCTCGCCGAGCACGCCGCGCTCCTCGATGCCGGTGATGACCTCGCGGACCTCCTCGGGGGCGATCAGCGGGCCGCGCCAGGATCCGTAGCCGGTGTGGTTCGAGAAGTTCACGGTGTAGACCGGGAGCACCTCGACGCCGATGCGCTGGAGCGGGAAGACGGCGGCGGAGTTGCCGACGTGACCGTAGGCGACCGCGGACTGGATCGAGAGGATCTTCATCCTCCGATCCTCTCACCTCCGGGCACCTGCGATCCGCGCACCGGCGCGGCGGCGTCGGCCAGGTCGTCGAGGAGCCGCTCGGCCTCCTCCTCGTCGAGGTCGTGCACGGTCAAGCGGAGGTGGTGCGACGGCGTCTGCTGATCGGCCAGCCGGAACTCGTCGCCGGTGCGGGCCAGCCAGCCGCGGCGCATCAGGCGGTCGGCGACGGTGCGTGCCGCCACGGGGAGCCCGACCCAGAGGTTGAGGCCGTCGGCGGTCGTGGTCGGGATGCCGCGCGCGGTCAGGCGCTCGGCGAAGTCGGCGTTGCGCTCGGCGCAGTGCCGGCCCGCCGCCTCGATCGTCGCGAGGGCGTCGGCGTCGGTGAGCTGCGCCAGCACGAGCCGCTGCAGGATGTGGCTGACCCAGGTGGTCCCGGGGCTCAACCGGAACGAGAGCCGCTCGGCCGTCTCGGCGTCGGTGGCGGCGATGGCGAGGCACATGTCCGGGCCGAGGAACTTCGAGACGGAACGCACGAGCGCGTACCGTCGATGGCCGGGACCGATCAGCGTCTCGTAGCGCCGCTGCGACAGCATCGAGAAGTGGTCGTCCTCGATGACGAGGACGTACGGGTGGTCGGCGAGGAGCGCGCGGAGCTCCGCGGCCCGGCCGGGGGAGAGGGTCGCCCCGGTCGGATTCTGCGCCCGGGGCGTGCAGATGATCGCGCGCACGCCGGCGTCGAGCGCGGCGCGGAGCCCCTCGACGGTCATCCCCTCGGCGTCTACGGGCACGGGGACGGCGCGGTAGCCGCCGTGCCGGACCGTGTGGATGCTCGCCAGGAAGCAGGGGTCCTCGAGGGCGACCGCGTCGTCGCGCAGCAGCGCCTGCGCGAGCAGCCGCTCGACCGCGTCGACCGCTCCGTTCGTGACGGTGATCCGCACCGGGACGCCGGGGAGGTCGTCGCGCACCCACTCGAGAGCGCGCTCCTCGAGCGCGGGGTCGATGACGGGCTCGCCGTAGAGCACGGGCCGCCCGATGGCGCCCGCGAGGGCGGCGGCCGGGTTCGGGATGCGGCCCGGGTCGGGGTTGCCGGTCCCGATGTCCCGCAGGACGCTGTCGGCGGCGTACCCCTCCTGCGCGACCGCCTCCACGCCGGCGATCACGGTGCCCGCCCGGCCGCGCGC
>JAEWDJ010000009.1 GCA_023390155.1 Actinomycetes bacterium
GAGCAGGCTCGCACGCACCGCGCGCAAGGCCGGAGCGATGGATGCCTCGGTCGCGGCCTCGCCCGCCGCCTCGGCCGCCACAGCGGGCGGCGTGACCCACGGGACCCGGACGACGCGGCCGGCGTCCTCCGGCAGCAGCTCTTCCGCGATCAGCCGGTCGGCCTCGTTCTCGGCGACGAAGATCCGGTCGCCGCCGTCGTCGATGTGGACCGCCAGGACGGGCGGGCCGGCGAGCGACACGTGCGAGCGAATGCCGTCGAGGTACCACGAAACCGCCTCGTGCGACGCGAGCACGAGCGGACCGGCGCGCAGCGCCTCGATCCGCCGCTGCTTCTCCTGGCGATCGGCGAGCGATCCTGGCATCCGTCCTCCTCGTGGTAAAGCGCTTTCTGGGTAGAATGGCCGCCGGGGCGGCGCTGGGAGCGACCTCCGCCCCGAACGGGAGGGCGCGTGGCGCGGGCAACGCCGAAGGCGACGATCACCGACGTCGCCAAGCTCTCGGGCGCCTCGCTCTCCACCGTCTCGCGCGTGATGAACGGCAACCCGAAAGTCGATCCGGAGCTCGCTGCGCGGGTGCGCGCCGCGGCGGCGCAGCTCGACTACACCGCCAGCCCCCTGGCCCGCAGCCTCGTGCTCGGTCGCACGCAGACGATCGCCGTCGTCGTCCCGGACCTCGCCAACCCGACGTTCCAGACCATCCTGCGCGGGCTCAGCCGCGCGGCGGCAGCAGACGGCTACCACGTGCTCATCGCGGACTCCGCCGAGCAGGTGACGGAGGAGCGCTCGCTCGCCGTCGAAGCCCGGCGCCGCACCGACGGACTCGTGCTGTGCGCCCCGCGCCTGCCGGATGCCGAGCTCGTCGACCTCCTCGCCGAGGTACGCCCGGTCGTGCTCGTCAACCGCACAGGGGACGCCTCGGTCCCCACGGTCGCTGCCGACTACAGCACCCCCCTGTACGGACTGGTGCAGCACCTCCACGACCTCGGGCACCGACGGATCGTCTACCTGGCCGGCGTCGCCCGCAGTGCGTCCAACGCGGCGCGGCTCTCGGCGCTGGCCGCGTTCCGGGCCGACCATCCCGGGACCGAGGTGATCGAGCTCCCGTCGGGCGTCGACTTCGACAGCGGCGCGGCCGCCGTGGACGCGGTGCTCGCGACCGGGGCGACGGCGGTGCTCGCCTTCAACGACCTCGTGGCCATGGGCCTGCTCTCGGCCGTCACGGCGCGCGGCGTCCGCGTGCCGGACCAGCTCTCGATCGCCGGGTTCGACGACATCCCGTTCGCGCGCTACACCTCGCCCCCGCTCACCACGGCCACCGTGCCGGCGGTTGCCCTCGGCGAGCTCGCCTGGCGCGCCCTGCACGCGGCGCTGACGGAGGACGACGCGCCCGGTTCCGTGCGCCTCGAGCCCCAGGTCGTGGTGCGCGGCAGCACCGGCCCGGCGCGGGCGTAACCGCGACCGATGACACATCACGACCTCCGGTGCTATGCTCGAGAAAACGTTTCCTGACTATAGCCCACAGAGCGTGAGGAGCACTCCATGACCCACCGCCGGTACGCCGTCGTCGGCTCCGGTCACCGCGCGCGGATGTACGTCGACGCAATCACGGAGACGTATCCGGACCAGGCCGCGCTCGTCGCGATCTGCGAGCCGAACCCGGTGCGCGCCGGCTACTACGTGGAGCGCGTGACGTCGCGCGGGTTCGCGGAGCCGAGCGTGTGGCACCCCGATGCACTGGAGGAGTTGATCCGCGCCGAGCGGATCGACCGCGTCCTCATCTGCGCACCCGACGACCAGCACGCAGCGCTCATCGTGCGGGCCATGGACGCCGGGGCCGACGTGGTCGTCGAGAAGCCGCTGACGATCGACGCGGCCTCCGCGACGGCGATCGCCGACGCCGTCGCGCGCACCGGCCGCGACCTCGTCCTGACGTTCAACTACCGCTACTCGCCGCGCAACAGCGCGCTGCGACGGGTGATCCAGGACGGCCTTATCGGCGACGTCCTGTCGATCGACTTCTCGTGGATGCTCGACACCAACCACGGCGCCGACTACTTCCGCCGGTGGCACCGCGAGAAGACGCACTCCGGCGGCCTCCTGGTCCACAAGGCCAGCCATCACTTCGACCTGGTCAACTGGTGGATCCGGTCGACCCCGCGCCGGGTGTTCGCGTCGGGCGGCCTCCGGTTCTACGGCGCGGAGAACGCCGCGGCGCGCGGCCTGGGCGCACGCCCCGAGCGTGGCACGCACGACGGGGCGCACGACCCGTTCGAGCTCGACCTGCGGGACGACCCCCGGCTCGACGCGCTCTACTACTCGGCCGAGCAGCACGACGGCTACCGCCGCGATCGGGACGTCTTCGGCCCTGGCATCACGATCGAGGACAACCTCGCGCTGATCGTCGACTACACGAGCGGCGCCACGCTCAGCTACTCCCTCAACGCGCACTCCCCGTGGGAGGGCTATCGCGTCGCGGTGAACGGCACGCTCGGCCGGGCGGAGCTCGACGTGGTGGAGCGCGGCGCGGTCCTGGCCGGCGACGGTCTGCATCCCGCGCTCGACCCGAGCGCGACCGAGGCGGGCGCGTCCGAGCTCCTGCGCCCCGAGGGCGAGCGCCTGCTCGTGC
>JAEWDJ010000111.1 GCA_023390155.1 Actinomycetes bacterium
CCTCCCAGGCGGCGACCGCGGCCTGACCGGATCGCACCGAGGGGGGGCTCCGATGGTACGGAGCACCCCCTCGGTGATGGTATCCTCGTACGGTTGCCAAAATCGTTCGGGCCTTCCGGCCAGGACCGGCTTCGCCCCCTTAGCTCATTGGTAGAGCACTTCCTTGGTAAGGAAGAGGTAGTGGGTCCGATTCCCACAGGGGGCTCCGTCTCCCCGCCACACGGCGGGAGGCCGCGGCGGGGTAGCTCAGGTGGTTAGAGCACACGGCTCATAATCGTGGTGTCGCGGGTTCGAGTCCCGCCCTCGCTACAACAGTTGAAAACACTGGGAACGGCAGTCCGAAGCGGACTGCCGTTTCGTCATTTTCGGACCGACGTGGACACAATTTGGACACACTTCAAATCATCGAGGCGTGTCAGGGCGCCTTCGGGTGATCCGGTGTGGACGACGTGAGCGTGGTTGGACGCGCGTGATCGAGCGCGGACGAAGCGGCCTCATCCAGCCGCTTCGCGACCTCGTCGAGATCATCGTTGAACAGGTCGGCGTAGACGTCGAGCGTCATGGCCGCCGACGCGTGGCCGAGCATTCGTTGGACTGCCTTGACGTTCGCGCCGGCGGATATGGCAAGGCTCGCGGTTGTGTGGCGCAGGTCGTGGATCGTCATCGACGGGAGCCCGGCCGAGATCAAGGCTCGATCGAGCCACGAATTCTCTCTGATCGTCGGCGTGGTTTGGTGTTGGCCGTAGCGCCCCGGGAAGACCAGGTCCTCCGAGCCCTTGCCCTCGATCGCCTCCGTCAATCCGGCGACCAGGAGACCGGGAAATGGAACGCTTCGGCGCTTGTGGGTCTTCGGTGATCCGACAATGACCTCACCTCGCACGAAGACGGCGTTCTCTACGACGTGAAGTCGCTGGCGACGTAGGTCCACGTCCTTCGTGCGGAGTGCGGTGGCCTCGCCCCAGCGGAGTCCGGTGTAGCCGAGAAGGAGAATCAAGGTTCGGTGCGATCCACTCGCGGTCGCCAGGCTGTCGAGCTGCCGATGGGAGAGGTAGCGATGCTCTCGTGAGACCTTGCGAGGGAGGTTTGCCCCTCGCGCAGGATTCGATCCAATGCGGTGGTCGCGTACTGCCACGTCGAGAATTGCGGCGAGAATCCCGTAGCAGCGATGGACGAGTGCGGGTGACTTCGGCTTGCCGAACTCCTTCCCGCCGGCGCTGAGACCAGAGACCCAGACCTGGACGTCGCTGTGGCGGATGCCTCCGATGGCTCGATCTCCCCACGCGGGTAGCACGTGCAGGCGCCAAGCTGATTCGATGGCGGCCACGGACGACGGCTTGAGGTGCGTTTGCGAGTCGAGCCAGATGACGCCGAGTTCGCCGATGGTCACTCGAGCGGTGGAGGCGTCGATGTAGTCGCCGCGAGCCTTCTTCACCTCGACGGATGCCAGGAAAAGTTCGGCCTCGCGCTTGGTTGTGAAGCCGCGCTTACTCGCCTGGCGATGATCGGGCTTGCGGTAGCGAACCCGGTACCGGCGTCCCTTTGCGCTCTCGTACGGCTCGACGCTCCCCATGTGGTACCTCCTAGGCGGCAGTCCCGTCGCTGATGCCCGCGGTCGCGAGCAGTCCACTGACGCGGCGAGCTTCATCCAGGACCCGCTCGATTCGCCCGCGGACCTCGTCGTTCGAGGAGGTCAGGTCGGGATCGCCCGATGCGTTGTGGACTTCGAGGACGATGTGGAGACGGTCGAGTTCACGGCGCAATGTCCCGAGCTCGCGCAGCGTGTTCAGGGTGTCGATGTCGGTCCGTTCGGCGGCGAGGCGTGGCCGGTATGAGCTGGCCGGCGTGGCGGAGAGCCAGCAGTCGAACTCGGCTGCCGTCATACCGTCGAAGTCGTCGCTGAGGTTGGGCAGGTCGAGGGGAGCGTTCGGTGACCCAAGCGGTGCGAGCAGGAACGATGCCGGCACGCCGAGAGCGCGGGCGATGTTCAAGAGCTGGCTGACGCTGATGTCGGCCTTACGTCCCGACTCGATGTTCTCGAGTATGGCGGAGGTGACGTTGCCTCCAGGGATGGCGTCGGCGAGCTCTCGGGTGGTGCGGAATCCGCGTTGGCGTCGGGCCAATTTGATGCGTCCGCCGAGGCTGGGTTCCGATCGAAAGTCCGTCATATCGACAGGCTAACTCTTTCAGGCTTGTCAAAGCAACGATTGCACGCTACTGTCATCACAACAGATCAATAGCTCTCTAGTTGTCGAAACGGAGGAAATTGAGATGACAGGAGAATTCATTCAGCCCGCCGATGTGGTCGAGCTGACCGGGCTCTCGCTCGCTGCGCTCGCGCAACTGCGATACCAGGGCAAGGGCCCGCGCTTCTACAAGCCGACCCCGCGCACCGTCCTCTACAAGCGGGCGGAGGTGATCGCATGGCTGGAGGCGAGCGCGCAGACCAGGACCGGCGCGATGGTGTGAATGTGCCGCTCGCAGGCGACCACGATCGCCGCGACGAGTTCGTCGAGGGCTACCTCGTTCCGGTCGATCCGATGGATGACCTACAGTGCGAGAGCTGCCAGTAGAACAACGCGTTCACCTCGGCGCGTCACACGTCGACTACCCCTGTTCGGGGGTAGCGTCCGGCAGTAAGTGGAACTGCTCCATCTCGCCCCGCACATTGCGGCCCGCGGCTGCCGAATCGAGTCCGGGCGGCGGTGACGCATCGTGGCGAAGACGGAATCCCCCGACGTCGTCGTCATCCATTCATCATCCGTTCCAGGCACGCCCCGCAGGTCTCGCACCCGCGTGCCATCTCTAAGCGCATCGCGTCCCACTGCGATAACGCATAGCTCCTGACGGGTCTACGACCCGAGCCCGAAACCTTCACAACAAGCCACACCTGACTAGGGGAAGGTCGTGATCCCGTGGCTGAGGGAAACCTTGTCGATGCAGTGCTCGATGAACGAGTCGGAGAATTGCTCCGCAACGTCGACGCCATGCGTCCCTTCGTCCGCTACCGCATGCGGACCCGTCCCGACGACGTCGACGTCGTCCTCCAATCGGTCCGCGAGACCGTCTGGCACCGCGGCAACGCATACGACCCCGCCAAGGGGACACCGAACGCGTTCGTCTTCGGCATCACCCGCAACGTCGTCCGCCGCGAACTCGGCAAGCATCTGCGCGAGACCGCAGAGCTGCCCGAAGAGATCGAGTCCACGTCCACACCGGACCCACTGGCCGTACTGGTGCGACGATTCGACGCCCACCGCTGGATGAGCCTGGTCGCCGACTTCGTCGGCCCAGCCGACTGGGCGGTGATCACCGAGATCGCACTCAGCGACGGCGACACCGAACACGTAGCCGAATGCCACCACCTCACCACCCGCGCACTCCGGTCTGTCCGCGACCGGGTCACCCTCACCGCCCACACCGTACGGGCCGCGCTCGCCGCGACCGACGCCAACCTGCCGATCACCGGTTCGGTGATCCTGCACTGTGTGCCCGAGCGCGGCGGCCTGCGCGAGGTCGCCGAGATGATCGGTGACGACGCCGACACGATCGCCGCGACCCTGCACATCCATCCCGGATCCGCGCGCGCTCGCATTGCGACGGCGAAACGTCTCCTGACGATCGCCCGCACGGTTCTCCTGCAGGAGGCGGCATGATCGGCGCCGGCGCGGCAGCGGGTGCCGCGGCGCACGCGGCCCGCCACCCGACCGCAATCAGGAACCTGCTGATCATCGCATCGGTGCTGATCCTCGTCGTCCCTGTCTCGCTGGTCGCCCTGCCTGTGACGATGGTGCTCGCCATGGGCGCGGGGCTCTCTGGCGGTGGTGGGGGAGCATGCGGTGGCTCCGCGCCCACCGTGACCGCGAACCAGGCGATCGACGGGTATAGGACCGATCAGCTGACGATCGCGGCGACGATCATCACCGTCGGCCAGCAGATGAACGTGCCCCCACAGGGGCAGGTCATCGCGGTGATGGTCGGCATGGGGGAGTCGGGCCTGCGCAACCTCGACCACGGCGACGCCGTCGACAACACCACCATCGGCGTCTTCCAACAGGGCGCCAGCTACGGGCCCCGCGAGGCGCGGATGGATCCCGCCACCGCGGCGGGCGCGTTCTACACACGCATGCTCCAGGTCCCGAACTGGCAGACGACCGAGCCCACCATCGTCGCCCACACTGTCCAGATCAACGCAGACCCCAACCACTACACGCCCTTCCTGACCGCGGCCGAGCACGTCGTCGCGGCCCTGACCGGAAGCGCCGGAGGAACGTGCCAGGTGCCGGCCGACGCACGCGCCGCAGCAACCCTCCTCGTGACGGCGATCCAGGACGGCAAGCTCACCTTCCTCGAGCAGCGCTACCAGCAGCAGGTGCTGAACATGGCCGACGGAACCGCGACGCCAGACTGCAGCATCGACGCGCACGTGCTCCAGCTGATCGCCATCGCGGTCCAATCCTTCCAACAGGTCGGGGTCAGCGACCTCAACCGCCGCTGCACCGGCAGCACACCGGGCGCAGGCACCGCCTCCGCCCACTGGAAGGGCAAAGCGGTCGACTTCTACGCCCTCAACAAGCGCTCCCTCACGGGCGCCGACGACCTCTCCATCCAGCTCATCCACGCCCTCGACCCCTACGCCCCGCACGGCTCCTCACTCGGCCAGTCCGACTGCCGCACCAACGCCGGCATCCACCTGGGCGCGCTGACCAACTTCACCAGCGACTTCCCGGACACCTGCAACCACCAGCACATCCAGGTGCCCTGACCGAATTCACGAAATGCGCGCCAATCACGACTCGAACACGGAACGTGCAAGCGAAGGCGCATACGAAACCGAGGTGAACACCATGATCAAGAAGCTGACCGCCCTCGCAGCTGTCGCCTCCTGCCTCACCCTCGCCGGCTGCGCCGCACCCGCGGAACCCTCGCGTCATCACGGCTACACCGCGGTGGCACCTGCCACCCCCGAGCCCACCGCGACAGCCGATGCGATGCCGGCCGCCTCCGGCATCGTCGACACCGTCTGGATCGACGTCTACCCCGTCGCGGCGCTCACGGCCAAGCACGGGTGCCGCTGCACCCTGCCGGACTCGACCCAGGAACTCTTCCCGGCCGGCTCCCCGGCGGTCCTGATCAAGGTCACTCTGACCGGCAAATGGACGCCCGCACAGGGCAACGCCACCACGCAGGACATCACCGGCATCACCCTGACCGGCACCAAGTTCGACGGACGCCCAGAACCCGCCGTCCTCGCCACCGCCGACGGGCCTGCCGCAGCGAAAGCCGCAGGACTTCCATGGATGCCCGAAGGGCTCTTCACCGGCGGCGCCGCCTGGTCGATCCCCAACGACAAGAGCACCTCGTTCGCGACCGCCTGGTACCTGCCCGCCGGCGTCGACCAGCTCCTGCTGAAGGTCTACATCCCCGCCGAAGGCGAGGCCAACGAGCTCACCGTACCGTTGCCCTCCTCCGTACTTCACGCAGTGGGCGCGGGAGGCGAGTGAGCGTATGGACCTGATCACCAACCTCGTCGGCCTCGCCGCGATCGTCATCGCGTCCCTGGCCGGTATTGCTGGCATTGGCGTCCTCGCCGCCCGCCGCGCGAACTTGCCCACATCAACCACGAAGGACCAAACCGCTGAGAGGAACAACCACTCATGAACACCATCTATGCCGCACTTGTCACCGCCCACGCCCGCGTTATCCACATCTACTCGGTGGACAATCCTGTAGCCGATTTCACCGGTCCGGGTGTCTCGGCACTGCAGCGGATCGCGAACGTAACCTTC
The DNA here is from genome assembly GCA_023390155.1 of Actinomycetes bacterium. Taxonomy (GTDB): domain Bacteria; phylum Actinomycetota; class Actinomycetes; order Actinomycetales; family Microbacteriaceae; genus Leifsonia. Next base: position 5,787 of record JAEWDJ010000111.1, read on the forward strand.
GCGATCGTTCTCATCTGCGGCTTGATCGGCGGCCTCATCTCCGGCGGTGCCATCACCATCGGCCACCTCTCCAGCAACGGGACCGTCCAGAAGCGCGGCATCATCGGCGTGTTCGCGTGCATCGCTGGTGTCGCCGTCGCCGGGAGCGTTGCCGGGCTGATCAACTGGGGCCAGTCGCTCCACGTGGCCTGATCATGTTCGAGCTGGCCACGCAGGACCCGTTCTCGCCGAACTATGGCTGCTTCGTCTCCGACTTCGGCTGCCAAGCCTCCCAAGCCGTCGCCGGCTTCATGGGCTCCACCATCCGCAACCTCGGCGACTTCATCGCCACCATGATCGCCGGCTCCTTCAACACCAACATCGACCCCGGCAGCTGGGACATCGCCCACTCGCAATTCCTCTTCTGGGTCGCCGTCACCGCACCGGTCATCGTCATCATCGCCCTCGTCCAGATCGGCATCGCGATGATCATCCAGGACACCTCCCGGATCGGCCGCACCGCCGCCGGCGCCGCCCTCGCCATCCCGTTCAGCGCCATCTGCGTCTGGGGCATGCAGCAGTTCTCCGGCATCACCGACGACGTCACCCGCAACCTCACCACCAGCGTCCAAGGCGGCGCCCTCAGCGACGGACTCCTCCGCGTCGTCGGCATCTTCGACGCCCCCAAACAGCTCTCCGGCGCGGCCATGGCCAACGCCGAATTCAGCAAGGGTAGCGTCATCTATCTGATGGCCGCCCAGGGCGGACAGTCGCAGGGCGCCGTCGGCGAATACGTCCTGGCGCTCCTCATCGTCGGGCTCATGATGATCGCCTCCCTGTTCCTCTTCATCGCCATGTCCATCCGCGAATTCGGGCTCCTCGCCCTGGCCGCGATGGCTCCTGTCGGGCTGATGATGATCGGCCAGCCCAAGCTCACCGTGTGGGCGCAGCGCTGGATGAGCCTGACCACCGGGCTCCTGATCGCCAAACCGCTCGCCGCCGGCGTCATCCTCCTCGCCGTCCAGCTGAGCAAGTCCAGCCAGTCCCTCGGCGTGATCCTGGTGGCCGCCGGCGCCGTGATCGTCGCCTCCTTCTCGCCGCTGTGGGCGACGAAGCTCGTCTCGTTCGCCGGCGCCGAAGTCGGCACCGCCCTCCATCACCGGTTCTCGGTCCGCGACCAAGTCTCCAGGGCCGGCACCGCCACAGCACCTGTGCGCTCCGCCGCACGCGTGATCAAGGTTGGGAGATAACCGATGACCACCTTCACCGCCGACCAGCTCCTCACCGACGAAGGCGCACCCCGCGTCCGGTTCGCCGCCCGCGAGCGCCGCGGCGCCCTCCTCGGCCTGAGCTTCCTCCAGCTGACCGTCATCGGCTCGGCCGTCGCCGTCCTGCTGACGACCCTGTTCATCAACGCCAACGCCGTGTGGGTGATGCTGCCCATCGCGCTCGTCGTCTGCTTCTTCGCCATCGCAACCTACCGGCGCGAACCGGTCCTGGCCATCGCCGCCCAAGCCGCCCGCTACCTCTACCGCACCATCGCCGGGCAGACCACCTTCCGGCGGGACGTGTGGATGCGTGTCAGTCTCGCCTCCCTCAACGTTGGACAGGCGCACCTGGACGCGATCACCCCGACCGTGACCTCCCGGTTCCTCCTCCCTGGCGCGCTCGGCGACGTGCAGATCATCCAAATCCCCGGCGCCGGGGCGTTCATCTACAACGCGCGCGGTCGCCTCGCCTCCGTCACCGTCCGGGTCGGATCCCGCGCGTGGGCGCTGCGCGACAAGGGCACCCAGGAGGCCGCCTACGACGGCTTCGTCGAATGGCTCAGCACCCTCGAGAACCTCCCCGGCGTCCGGGAGACCACGATCCGCATCCGCGTCGACCGTGCCTCATCCACGGAACTCCGCGACTACCTGATCGCCCGCGAAGATGAGTTCGACCCGCACGTCACCGCGGAGCTGCGGCAGGAGTACTGGGCGCTGACCCAGGCCGCGTCCAAGCGGTCGATGGGGTTCACCAACTACATCACTCTCACCTTCGACACCGGCGCCCTCAACGCCGCCATCCGCGATGGCGGCAAAGGACTCACCGGCCTCGCCGCCGTGCTCAAGGAGCGCGTCGCCGGGATCGAGACCTCGATGGAGCACGCCCGCCTCACCCCGGCCGGATGGCTCACCGCCGACGAACTCGACGACCTCCTCGCCGTCTCCTCCGACCCCATCGCCGCCGCGGCCCGCCGCGAAGACGTCACCGCCCTCACCGGGACAGGCCAGCAGGCGCCCCCGGTGATGGGAATCGACGAGAGCTGGGACAGCATGCGCGTTGACGAGTCCTGGCACCAGACGTTCTGGGTCGCCGAATGGCCACGCACCGACGTCCGCACCGGGTTCCTGGAGCCGCTCCTCTACGCCGGCGATGCCACCCGGGTGATCACCCTTCAGGTGCGCCCGATTCCCACGCACAAGGCGCTGGCCCAGGTGAACCGAGCCCAGTCCGACATGGAGACGGCCGCGACCATCCGGCTCAAGATGCAATCCCGAATCCCGCTCACCCACCTGCGCGAAGAGCAGGACCTCGCCACCCGAGAGCACGACCTCGTCGACGGCTTCGGCGACGTCGAATACCGCGGCTTCATCACCATCTCCGCCGAATCCAAGGACGGGCTGGCCAAGGCGCGAACCGACATCGAGCAGGCCTCGCACCCAGCCCGCCTCGTGCTCGCCTCCATGTCCGGGCAGCAAGCCGCCGGGTTCGTCACCGGCGCCCTCCCCGTCCCGATGGAAGGAGAGTGAGATGGCCAAGCCCACCGCTGTCATCGGACACGTTCCGGCCGCTGAGAAGCACAGCCTCCGTGGCCTCCGCGGGAAGCACTCGGCCGAGCAGAAGAGCGCCGGTTGGAAGCTGCAGACGCAGGAGCTGCCCGCGTCGAAGATGCCGGCGTGGGGGTGGAAGCAGCCGCACAACCTGCGCGGCCCGCTGCGTGCCGCCCCGCCGGCGCACCGTTGCTCCTCCCGGGTCCTCGGCGGTGCGTATCCGTTCCTGGCCGAGACCGGCGACATCCTCACCGGCGCGTACATCGGCGAGAACCAGCTCTCCCGGGCGCCGTTCTGCTTCGACCCCTGGGACGCCTACTCCGCCGAGGCCGTCCGCTCGCACTCCGTCGCGATCATCGGTGTGAAGGGCACCGGCAAGTCCGTGCTGGCCAAGTCCTGGGGCTCCCGCCTCGCCCGCCTCGGCCGGAAGATCGCCGTCCCGCACGACCCCAACGGCGAATGGGTGCGGGTCGCCGCCTACGTCGGCGGCACCTCCATCAGCGTCGGCCCCGGCAAAGCCGCACGGATCAACCTCCTCGACGAAGGGCCCCGCGACCCGGCGTTCAGCGACGAAGACTGGAACCAGAACGTCCTCCAGTACCGGCGCGCCACCGTGAAGACGATCATCCGGCGGCTCCGCGAAGGAGGGAACCTGGAACCGGTCGAGCACACCGCCCTCGACGTCGCCCTCGACTCCCTCCGCGGCCAGACCACCGTCATCATCACGCACGTCTACGATCGCCTGATCGACCCCGACGACTCCCTCCCGCAAGAGGTCGCCGACGCCGGCCACCTGCTCGCGCACAGCCTGCGCCGGATGGTCTCCGGCGACCTCACCGGCTTCTTCGACGGGCCCTCCACCGTCCGCTTCGACGCCAACGCACCGATGATGGTCGTCGACACCTCCGCCCTGAAAGGAGCGTCGCCGGAGGCACAAGCGTTGGCCCGGCTTGCCACCGCGAACTGGATCCGCCGCTCCTCTCTCGGTGCCAACCGGCAAGCCCGTGTGATCATCCACGAAGAGGCCGCCGTCGAGCTCCTCAACGATGTCTCCGGCGGCGACGGCCTCGCCGACCGTGTCGAAGACGAGAAGGTCGCCCGGCACCTCGGCACCAGCAACTGGTACCTCCTCCACCGCGTCGCCGACCTCGACTCCCTCGGCGACCGCAACAGCGCCCTCCACGCCCGCGCACTCGGCCTCCTCGCCGACTGCGAGACCCGCATCTCCTACGCCCAGCACTCCGGCGAGATCGCCCGCTCCCGCGAAATCCTCGGCTGGAACGACACCCAAGCCGACCTCGTCCGCAAACTCCACAAGGGCGAAGGGCTCTGGCAGATCGGCCAAGACCGGGTCGCGAAGGTCCGCAACATCTGCTCCGACTACGAGATGAGCATCTTCAGCACCGACACCCACGGCGGCGAACGCGCATGAACGGCCACCGCTCACCCTGGGTCATCCCAGCCCTCTATGCCATCTTCGGGATCGTCGTGGTGGGCGCCGTCTCCACGCTGATCGGGGCGGCCACCATCCGTGCGGTCTGCGGTGCTGGCGGCGGTCCGAACAGCGTCATCGCAGGCCTCCAGCTCGCCATCAACGGCGACTCCGCCGGGTACACAGTCGCGGCCGGCTGCACCGTGCCCGTCGCACTGATCCGGATCCTGGACGTGCTCGCCCTGCTACTGCTCGTCGCTGCCGCCGTCGCCGCGACGACCTGGTGGCTTCGCTTCCGGCAGTCGGACCGCCACTTCATCCACGAACTCCGGATGCGCGAGGGACTGGCCAAGCCCGGCGAGATCCGCAAACATACCTCCCGTGCGGCCACCCTTCGGCGCACGAAGACCCTCCGCCCATCGCTGCATGACCCAACCCCCGAAGCGGTGGGCTGGAGGGTCGGCCGCGCACACGGGCAAGACGTCTACGTCTCCATCGAAGACTCCATCGTCGTCGAGGGCGCACCCCGCTCCGGCAAGGGCTACCGGTTCATCATCAACGCCATCCTCGACTGGGACGGCCCGATCATCACCACCTCCACCCGCAACGACAACCTCTCCGCCACGATGCGCGAGCGCGCCCGTGTCGGCGAGGTCACCGTCTTCGACCCGCAAGAACTCTCCGGCGTTCGATCCGCGCTCCGGATCTCCCCGGTCACCGGATGCGAGGACCCTCTCGTTGCCGACCAGCGCGGTCAGGCGATCGTCGCCGGCACCGCCCTAGGCGCATCCAAGACCAATCAGGAGTGGGCGCACGTCTCCTCCTCCGTCCTCTCCCGACTCCTGCACGCCGCCGCCGTCGACGGCCGCGGTGCCGACGCCCTGGCCCGTTGGGGCTCCAACCCGCGCCTCGCCCTCGAAGCGGTCAACGTGCTCGCCAACCGCGGCACCCCGGGGTGGGCCGAAGACCTCGACGCGATCATCAACGGTGATGAGAAACTCCTCGCCTCCTCCTGGTTCGGCGTCTCCGGCGCCGTCCGACCACTCGCCATCCCCGCCATCCGCAAAGCCATGACCCCCGGCCGCGACGAGCAATTCGACCCCGACCAGTTCCTCACCGGCTCCAACAGCCTCTACCTCGTCGGCACCGGAGCCGGCGCCGGATCCGTCGGCGGCTTCCTCGGCGCCGTCCTCGACGATATCGTCGAAACCGCCCGCCGCAAAGCCCTCGCCTCACCCGGCTCCCGCCTCGACCTCCCCCTCGCCCTCATCCTCGACGAGATCGCCAACATGTTCTCCTGGCCCGCCCTGCCCCGGATCATGGCCGACGGCGGCGGCATCGGCATCTCCACCATCGTGGTCCTCCAAGCCCTCTCCCAAGCCGAGACCGCCTGGTCACGATCGGAAGCCGACACCATCTGGTCTGCCGCCACCGCCAAACTCCTGCTCGGCGGAGCCTCCGACGTCGACCACCTCCGCGACATCGAATCCCTCCTCGGCAACCGCCGCATCCACAACACCGGCCACACCTACAACGACACCGGCTCCTCCACCAACGTCAGCAACGAGAAGATCCCCGTCATGACCATCGACGAGATCCGCCGCATGCCCGAAACCGTCGGGCTCCTCGCCTACCGCAACCGCCGCGGCATCCTCCTCGACCTCAGCGGCTGGACCGACCGCCCCGACGCCACCCAGATCAAAACCGGCAAGAAGGCCACCGAAGCAGACCAACAGCTCGTCTTCGCCGACCAGTACCGGGCCGCCCTCGACCGCCGCCACGCCGCCGAGGAGCGGAACTGATGTCCAACCGCCGCCGCCCCGCCTGGGACAACAACTACCGCACCCGTTACCTCCACTCGCCGGCCTGGTTCGCGCGGCGAGACCGCTGGTTCGTCACCGAGATGCGCCAGGTCGGTCACGTGCGGTGCGCGCTCTGCCTCGGCACCGGCACCCCGCGCACCCTCGAACTCCACCATCTCGACTACCGCGGCGTCCTGCAGACGCCGGCAGGCTGGGCGGCCCGCGAGCAACACGACGACCTCACCGCACTGCACCCACGCTGCCACGAATACCTGCACCAGCTCATCGACCGCGACCGCGCCCTCTCCGGCCTCGTCTCCCGGCGCACCGCCTCCGCGCAAGCGATCGCCCGGCTGCGGGCCAAGCTCGGCAGGTACGTCGAATCGCTGGAGCAGCAGTGAGCGGCGACGAGACACCGATCGAGGACCTCCTCGATTCACTCCCAGAGGGTTGGGACGAGCAGCTGCCTCGACGCAGTCCCGGCATGCTCGGCGTCAGCGTGGTCAACTGGCGCACCCTCGACGACGCGGACGCACCCGAGACCTGGACCGACCTAGGGGAGTGGGTGACCTGGTTCACTGACCGCTACAACCTCCCCGCCAGGAAGATCCCGCCGTGCTGGTTCAGGCACGGCGCTCTCGTCGAAGAGCTCTCCGCACTTCACACTGCTTGGCTCGTCTCCTTCGACTCCCTCGACGCCGGCTACGGCCCGATCGGTTGGCATGAACGCCTCGCCGCCGCCATCCCGCGACTGGCCACCTGGTACAGCGGCGAATGCCACAACGGACACACCGAGCTCCCGCAGACCGCGGCAACCGAAGCGCCAACCGACTGGGGCGACTGGATCCAGCGAACCCACGCGTGACCGCGGCGACCGCTCGCCGCGCGCACCTGGAGCGCCCGAAGGAACCGCCGAACGGAACGTGGAGGTAGAAGCGACCCGACAGGACGGCCGCGCAACCGAAAGGCAAGACCCATGAGCACACGAATCCCCGTCAGCATCGAAGGCAACCTCGTCGCCGACCCCGCCTACGGCGAATCCGAGAACGGCACCAAGTTCGCCAAGTTCACCGTCGCCGTCACCGATCGCAAACTCGAAGACGGCAAATGGATCGACGGCGACACCCAATACCACCGCACCACCGTCTTCGGCCGCACCGCCGAAAACGTCCGCGACAGCCTCGCCAAGGGCGACACCGTCGTCGTCAACGGCAACCTCGAATTCCGCCACTGGACTGACCCAGCCAGTGGCGAAGCACGAGCGGCGACCGAGGTCGTCGCCGATGCCGTGGGGCCGTCGCTCAGGTACGCGATCGCGGAGGTGGCGCGTCGAGCCCCAAAAACTGACGGCCCGGACGCCTCCGCGACTGGGCCTCTCTCGACCCGATTGGCGCAACAGCAGACGGCATCGCTTGCATGACCCACGAGTGAAAGGGGCTGGCGAACGCCGGCCCCTTTTGTGTTCTCAGCTGATACGTCTGGTCTGGCCGCGGTTGGCATGTGCTGCGAGCACCGGATAGAGCCGAAATCAAGGTGCTGCCCATCGCGTAGAACCCTAATCTGGGTGTGACGTCCCGAAGCTGGCGGATGGCTCGTCCACTTGATCGCCGAGCCCGCCGATCCTGTCCCCAGCTGAGGAGCTCCACAGAGCATGCCGTTTATCTAATGACATGGGGGCATGGACGACCTCAAGGCTCGCATCAAGGAGAAGGCTTGAATTTACTCCAACAACTGCAGACAAGGACGGGCGACATTCGCCGTGAACTAGAAGAGAAGATGGCTTCCGGATACCGCCGGTCGGACATCGGCGAGGCCGCTCGTGATTTGTGCGCACTCTGGGAATCCACTCTTGTGATGAGCGGTCACTCATGGACGAACACGTACTTGTACCATCAGGCCGAGGATCTCGCGGCTCTTGGCTGGATGGGCGCCACGGATCTCCATCTCATTCGAAAGACCAATAATGACGACAAGCATGGAACGCCTGTCACGGCCACCGCAGTAGAAATACTCGACGCGATATCGCGCGTAGAACAATCGATTGCATTCTTGAAACCCCTGGTTCCGGGACTTCAGCAGGACGTCCTTGAGCCGCGACTGCGGCGAATCGTCTGCGCAATCTACGATCACTTCACGCAGGCGGAGACTGAGTTCGCCTTGTTAGAAGCTCGGCCAGCGGAGACGTGGATGACGGCACGGGCGCTCGATACGTTCCAGATCAATGTGTCGGATGAAAAGGCGGCACGCACGCAACTAGAGGCGCTTGAAGGCTGGGAGTATGACCCGCCGGCTTTCAAGACCTTCGCGGCATCGCTCCGAGATTCCGACGATGAGTTGTGGCGCATCGCGGTCTTCACTAGCCAGTATGAGGATGTCTATTCGATCCTCTCGTCGTATCAACATGAACGAGCGCTTCTCCCGGGCCTTCATCGCGACGATGACGCATCGAACGTGCTTTCGACCCTTTCGTTAGTTCAGGCGCGGTCACTCGCCGATAGCGGGCAACTGATGAAAGCGAGCGAACTACTAGCGGCAGCAACTAAAGAAGGGCTTGTCACGCGACGCCCAGATCTTCCGCTTCTGGCCGAGGTTGTCGTAGACACGTTCAGGAAGCTCTCGCCTGAAGTAGCTCAAGTGGTCCGCGTCGATCGCGCGAACGCGCGGGTCTTCGCGAGCGAACAAAATCGCGCATCTCTCGCCCTCGATGCAAAGTACGGAGTTCTGGTCTCTCCCGAGGGAGTGCTCTTCGTCCGCACAGGGAACTGAGCCGGCTGACAATCATGCCGCGCCCGGTTAGGCGGAGGCGCGCTAATAAGAAATACAGAGGGGCCCGACACATGTGTCGGGCCCCGCTGTATGGCTAATTCGCTTAGCGCAGGAGACCCCGCGCTCGCTCGATTCGATCTCGAAGTCCCTCCTGGAACTCGTCGCTCTGGCTAACGGTTTCGATGTGGGTGGCGATGGCCGCTCGGATCACATCCGAGATGGGCCGGTTTTCAATGCTGGCAACGGTCTCTAGTTGCTCGGCTTGCTCGACCGGCAGGCGAATTGTCATTGCTTTCTGTTCCGGCATACGACGATTTTGCCACCAAAAGCGCACTACTGCAAGCTATCACTGCCATGTGGTGCATTTATTCAGATTCGTGTGGTATCTTGGTATCAGTCAACAGTCCTAAGGAGGACAAAATGAGCGACAGCTCCGAATCCCGCACAGCGAAGATCACCATCCACATTGACGGCGAGGCCTACAAGACCCACGCCGGCCCGACGCCGGTCGCCGCGTTGCGCGCGCTGCGCCAGCCGCCCCTCCCGGACAACAAGGAGCTCTGGCTGGATATCGAGGACGAGCAGGACCAGGAACTCGACCCGGCCGGAAGCATCGACGTCATCGACGGCATGCGCTTCTTCGCTGAGATCGACGCCATCACGATCCGCATCGACCGGGTCGAGTACGAGGTCTACCAGCGCAAGATGACCGGCGCCAAGCTGCGCACTCTGCCGAGCCCGGACGTTGCCGCCGACCGTGACCTCTGGCGCGACATCCCCGACAAGCGGGACGTGAAGGTTCAGGACGAGGACGTCGTCCACCTCAAGGACGGGATGCGGTTCTTCACCGCCCCCGGGCGCATCAACCCCGGTCAGGAGTCGTGAAGCTGCCCGAACCGGACCGTGAATTCCTCGAGCGGTCCGGAATCTCCTACCGCATCTTTGACGACGGCAGCGGCATGCTTAACGTCGAACTGATCGACTTCCCGCTGCCGTCCGGCCTCAACGCGAACACAGCCAGCGTGCTGTTCCGCCTCTCGGCCAGCTACCCCGACACTCCGCCGGACATGTGGTGGATCATCCCCCACCTGTCCCCCGTTCGAGGTGGGGTGATCCCCGCTACCGAGATCATCGAAACTCACGACGGTCGCAGTTGGCAACGCTGGTCTCGGCACCTGGACCCGTCCGCCTGGCGGTCCGGGATCGACGGCCTGGAGAGCTATGTGCGGCTCCTGCGCACCGAGCTGGGGAGCGCCGCCGCATGAGCGCCACTCTCCGCCTCACGGGCTCCTTGCACGACGGGCTGGTGGCCATGGCCACCAGCCCGATCGAAACGGGCGCCGTTCTCCTCGCACATCAGGTCGTCACCGACACAGGCGGCGTCATCCTCCTCGGCGATGAACTCATCGCCGTCCCCGACGACGCCTACGAGGTCCGGACCGACCGTGTGCTGCAGATCACTTCCGATGGGTACATCCACGCCCTCAAGGCCGCCCGCGATCGCGGCATGATCGCACTTTGGATCCATAGCCACCCGGGCAACCAAGCAATTCCCCGCGCCAGCATTCACGACCAAGTCGTCAACGAGCAGCTCGAACCGCTCTTCGGCGACCGCACCGAGACCGGCCAGTACGGTTATCTCGTGGTCAGCCACGACGGCGAAGCTCTGACCTTCACCGGTGGGCTCAGCGGTCACATCACCACCCCAATTGCGCGGCTGTCCTCGATCGGGGAGCGGTGGATCTTCCGCCCCGCCCACGACTCCTCCGCCGGCACGGACCGTGCTCTGTTTGACCGGAACATCCGCGCGTTCGGGAACGGCATCCAGATCGCCATCAGCGACCTCACCGTGGCGATCGTCGGTGCTGGAGGCACCGGCTCGGCCACCGCCGAGCAACTCGCCCGCCTCGGAGTCCGCGCGTTCATCCTGATCGATCCCGACACGCTCTCGGAATCCAACACGACCCGCGTATATGGTTCCACTCCTGCCGACGTCGGTCGCGCCAAGGTCGATGTCCTTGGCGACCACCTCGAACGCATCGCCCACGGCGTGCACACCACCCGTATCAGGGGCACCGTCCTCACAGAACGCATCGCCCGCGCGCTCGTCGGCGCTGACGTCGTGTTTGGCTGTACCGACGACAACGCCGGCCGTTTACGGCTGTCCCGCCTGCCGTACCACTACCTGATCCCCGTGATCGACTGCGGCGTCCAGATCCCCGCCGATGCTCACGGCATCATCGCTGGCGTGTTCGGACGAGTCACTACTCTGCATCCCGGTGCAGCATGCCTCACCTGCCGCGACCGGATCGACTTCGCTCTCGCCGAAGCCGAGATCCGCGCCTCAGAAGAGCAGCAGCGTCTTGAGAAAGAGGGCTACGCGCCCGCCCTACCCGGGATAGAACCGGCTGTCGTCGCGTTCACCACCCTGGTCGCGGCCACCGCCGTCAGCGAGTTTCTGGAACGCCTGATCGGCTACGGCGACACCCCAACACCATCTGAGCTGATCCTCTACATCCACGACCGCACCCTTCGCGGCAATATCGAGGACCCCCACCCCGGCCACTATTGCGATCCGACCATCCCGCGGGTGGGTACGGACCACGACATGTTCCTGGGGCTGAATTGGACCTCCTAACCCGCCTTCGCTCTTGGCGGCGACTAAAAGCCGACCTCACCGCCGACTCCGCCGCCGACGTTCCCGACCGGCTCCCAGCCCGGCACGCCGTGATCGTCGGTTCCTCCCGCCATCCGAAGTGGCTGATCTTCGATTGCCCATGCCGTCAAGGTCACCGCGTCATGCTGAACCTCGACCCTGGCAACCTGCCCCGCTGGCGCGTCACCGAGCCCTACCCGCTGACCTTCCACCCCAGCGTCGATGAGCGCAGTACCGTCGGTCACTGTCACTACGTTGTACGTGAAGGCCGCGTGCATTGGATTGAACGAACGGAGCATCGATGACCACTCCCGAGGCTGAACCCGCCGACCAGTCTGGCTACGTTCCCACGCCCCCGCCGCGGCCGACACCCACCCCGGCACCGAAAGGGCCCACTCGCACGCCACTGTACGAAGCGATGAACGCGGAGCGGTATGCCCGGCAGACCCTGATCAAGGAGATCGAGAAGGTCACCGACACGAGCCTCATCTGCTACATCTCCGGCGGACCCCAGATCGACCGCACTGACGTGATCGGCGTGGTCGATCTGCTCCACAACATCACTCCCGGCACCGCGATTGACCTGCTCCTACACTCTCCCGGAGGAAACATCGACGCCGCCGAGAAGCTCATCCTTCTTATTCGCAAACGCGCCGGAACCGCACCTGTCCGTGTCATCGTCCCCGACTACGCTAAAAGCGCCGGGACTCTTGTCGCGCTGGGCGCCAACACCATCGTCATGTCCGATTCCTCCGAGCTCGGCGCGATCGACCCGCAGGTAGACCTGCCCGACTCCAACGGTCACCTACAGCAGCTGTCTGCCCAGAGCTACCTGGACGCATTCCACCTGCATGCAGATCGGCTTAAGAGCGACCCCACAGACGAAGTCGCCCGACTGATGCTCAGCAAGATGGAACCGGCCATCGCCCGCAAGCTCGAACGCATGACCAAGAGGTCCCACTCGATCGCCGAGGCGCTCCTCGGCGAAGCAATGGTAAAAGATATCGGGCAGGCCACCGCGATTGCTAACCAGCTCAGCGACACCAAGAAGTGGCACTCGCACGGGCAGATGATCTCCCACGAGACCGCCCGCGGCCTCGGCCTGAACGTCACCTATCTCGCACCGCACGACGACCTCTGGACGATGTATTGGCGCCTATTCTGCCTGCAACTGTGGTCCACCACCGGCAACGTCAAATTGTTCGAAAGCTCCTGGGCCTCTCTCGCCGTTTCCTAGCGGCCGCGGGGCTCGTCCAGGATGATCGAGCTGAATGTAGCTACCAGCACTGATGGCATGGGCTCGTTAATCTCTAACGGCCTCGTCGCCCCTTCCTCTAAGGCGAGCTGAAGTGTTGGCGCAGTGCACAGCTCATCAGCCACTTACCGTTCCGAAAGACAGCGGTCTCGGGCAAACTGAGTTTGTGAGTGTGCAAGCTCCGACTCCCAGGCCCTTGGGAGTCTCGGACGTTGAAGCGGTCGAGCTGTGTCGTGAGTGGATGGTCTATCTAGGCGCGGCTGATTCAGTCGCGGCCTCAGGAGACATCCGCCACGTCTGTGATGTGTACAGCCACCATTACCTGGCCTGGGTCGACAATCGGCTACAAAACCTAAACGCAGTATTTGTGCAGAGCGCAGCTCGAATGTGTGCGGGCGACGGACGTCGGGGCCTGGTTTTCGTGCCCGGGGGAGTGTTTCCTGACGCGCAGGACAATGCGGAAGCGTTGGGTGTTGCTCTTTTTCGGTTTGACCCCTACAGCGGCGGCCTGGACGGGGTGAACCCGCTAGGGCGATATTTTCGCACACACGGTCTCGCGCTCGCGTAGAGCGGCGTCACAGCGAAGCGGGGCCCAATGCGTGCTTGGAGATGGGCGGGTGTGCTGGGCCAGTGTCGCTAAGGGCTGCGCGGTTGAGTTCTGCCTTCGCAGCAGCGCGAGACTTTTCGATCGTCTCCTCGACTGCGTGCCGCTGCATTGTCTCCACGAGCTGATCTGCTGCCTGAGCTTTCGTCGGAGCAAGCACGATCGCTCGGTTGTCGCTCTTCCCGCGCGTCATTCCGACGTAGAGTCCGGCGGCGTCGACGCCTGGACCGACTAGCGACACGTCCGTTGTCTCGCCTTGCACCCCGTACACCGTTGTGGCGTAGGCCAAGTGAAGGTGGGATCCCGCGTACGCATGCGTAATCTTCCGTAGATCGGTCGAGTCGTTCGCAGAGGCGAGCAGCACGTGGTCACCGGCGACTTTTCTGACCACCCAGGTCTGACGGTTTTGGACGTCGATCGCGGCGTCGTTGCGGCGAGTCTGCACGATGTCGCCAACGAAGATCGGCTGCCCGTCCCGGCCCGTCACACAATCGCGCGTTTCGACCATTCCGGTCGCGACTCGTCGAGCTTGAATATCCTCGCTGACGGCTTGTGCTTCCGCGTGTGTGGCTGTGACTAGGGCGACGGATTGACGCTCGCGAGTCGCTTCAAACCATGCGTGAACCATGGCCTCGCGGGCCTCCAGATCATTGTTGGCAAGGACGACGTGGCCGGTGTTAATCAATTCCTCAGCGACCCTCGCTGCGTCTTCCGCGCCTCGCGGCTTACGTAGTTTCAGGGTCAGATCCCCCCACGTCGGATCGTCGAATCGATGGATCGTAAGGAGCTCGATTTGACGTGCGGCGTGACGCCAGAAGAGTGCCATCGCGCCAGAATGTCCGACTGGCAAAGCTTGGTGTTGATCTCCGACGACCGCGATCGATGCACCGGTTCGGTGAAGAACGTCAAGCAGTGCGTTCGCTGCCTCCAGGTCGAGCATTCCGGCTTCGTCCACAACAATGCGGTCGCCTGGACGAATACGGATTCGAGGGCCGGCGTACTCGACTCCGGTGGTCGGGTCGGCGTCCCCAACTCTTAGGCAGGACCACTCGACTGCCCCTGCATGGTTGCCCTTCCAACGCCATCCGTAATCGTGCAGGAGCTGATGAAGCGATGACGACGCGCTCTCGGTTGCCTGTCCGGCGACTGAGGAGGCCTTCTTCGTCGGCGCCACGATCAGCATGTTGCGGCCGCGGCGACGCAATGCGGCGCCAGCGACCTTGAGCATGGTCGTCTTTCCCGTGCCGGCAGCTCCGGCAATGGCGACGACTCTGTCCGTTCCGGCGATGGACGACGCACCTTTGATCTGGTCCTCATCCAGGATATGGTTCGGTTCGACCGCCCTCGCGATCGCGGTGGTCTCGCCTGACGACAGCACCTCACCCATGGCCGCGAGCGCTTCAGCCCTCTGGGCGACGGTGGCCTTGAGCATCGCGGTCGAGGTCGCCATGAGCCGCTTGACGTGCGAAGGAATCTCTGGCTCCGACAGGAGTGTCACCGTGTGAATCCGGATCGCGAGAGAGCACACCTCGTCGATCAGGGAGGCGAGCTGCGTCCGATCTCCGGTCACACCCGAGGCGGAGATTGATCGGATCGCCCCCGCTCGGACGTCCATGTCGCTAAATCGGCCGCCCGTGCCAGTCGACCGAGTGTCGGCATCTACGACCGCCGTCGCCGCGAGGAGCTCGATGTCGAGGTCCTGAGCGGCCAGCGCTCGAGGTGTCGCCGCTGGCCGCGAGCGGTCGAGCTCCGGGTCTGCACGAAAGAGCTCAGCCCTGACAACGGATGCCCAGTCGCCCTCGTCCACTACCCCCGGCTTGTTCGGCCTACCCACCGCCCACGCCCACTGGTCAATCTGAGCTAACACGGTAGAGGACGGCTCTTCACCAGGATGCTCCGCCCTCCAGGTGCGGAGACGGGTCGCCTTGTTTGCTTCAATCTGTGCGGACCTCTTGGATAGCGGTCGAACGAGATGCTGCAACTGGATGATCTCGCCGTCCGCGTTGAGCGTGAACCCCTTCGCCGCCAGCGCGGACACCCAGGCTGGGTCGGTGCGGGAAGCGAGGTCGCCTTCAGCGTTCACGACGTTCTGGAACCGCAACGCAACCCGAGTATCGACGTTTGACCAGCGCCCGTCCATGCCCTGCACTTTGACGTTCAACCAGAGGTGGCGGTGCTTGTGCGGGTCCAGCGACCGCGACCGTTCATGTCGCAGCTCGACCACCTCGACCCGGGCGAGATCTTCCCGGATGGCGCCGCCTTTGCCGCGGCGGGCGTTGAGTTCGGTCTGCCAGAGCTTGATGATCCGGTCCCGCAACCGGTCCTGCAGATCCTCGTACGCGGCCGCCAGTTCGGGGTCGAGCATGGCTGCGATGGAGTACGACTTCGGGGCGTTGATCGTCGCATCCAGGATCAGATCCGCCGCCGGCGACTCCAGATCCCGCCCCCGCCGCACACCGGTAAGCGGGTCGAGCCCGTCCACCCAGTCCTTCAGCTGGGCCCGGGTGAGGAGGTCATCGCGGATGGCCCCGTTCTCCACGATGTACCGGGTCATCACCGCGTCCGCGTAGCCAGCTGCAGCGAGCGCACCGTCCGCGGTCCGCGCGGTCAGTGTGGCGTCGCAGACCCCGTTGAAGGCGTACGCGGTGGCCTGCTTCACCCCTTGAGAAGCCTGCCCGCGTTTCCACCTGGCTACACCACCTCGCACAACCCCACGTTCCACACGCGCACCCGATTCGGCGCGCAAACGGCGCGCACATCTCGAAGAGTGCCTGCGTGCATCCGCTCTTTCTGTCTTGTGTCTGCGCTCGCTTCTTCCTCCGCCGTCTTGTCTCTTGCTCGCTCTTGTCTTTGCTCCCCCTCTCTCTTCATTGCTCTCTTCATTGCTCTCCCCTTCCTTCCTGTTCCTCTTCGCCGTCTCTTCTCTCGCGTCCCCGTTTTGCCGTTGTCTACCGCCGCGCGCCGCGCGCGAAGACCCCGGCCCAGTCGGGTCGGGGTCTTCGCGTCGGTACCGCTATTTGTTGTGCTCGATGATCTCCGTAATGGTGTGGGCCGTCCTGAGCACTCGTGCCGCGGTGTCTCGAATGATGTTGACGTCCTCGTCTGCCCATCCGGTGATGTAGCCGATGCTGTAGGTGCTGGTGTCGAACCCGCTTAGGGCGGCAACGATATAGGCGACCGATTCGGCTTCGACTTCCATCAGGCCGTGGTGGGCGCGGTACTCCTGGATGTCATCGATGTGGTGAAGTTCAATGTGGGCGGTCTCGTGAATGAGGGTCTTTGCTGCGTGCTCGATGGCGAGGTTCTCAGCTAAGGTCACCTGGTGCGCCTGGGGGTCGGTGTAGCCGCTTGCGCTGCTGAGCACTGCACGGTGGAGGCTCCACCCGTGCGATTGCAGATGATGCGTCAGGGGAGCGATGATGCCGTGGTCGTCTTTGCCGACCAGTCGGCGGGTCGGTTCCTCGGGGAGCGGCTCGGCTCCTTCGATCGGGTCTGTCTGGGCGATGTCGAAAACCGACAGAGTCGGGAAGTATCGAATCGCACGCTTGCCATCTTCGACCGCCTCGTCCGCGTTGTCGTCGTCGCGGTTGGGCTTCTTCTCGCGATACCCGAAGATTTTGATCGATTTCTCGCCCTTGCGCACCTGGCGTCCTTTGGCCTGCCATTGCCGGAACCCGGCGATCATGGTCGCGTCTGGTTTCTGGGCGAGGATGAGGAGGAGGTTGTTCAGGCTGTAGTTGTGGAAGGATCGGGCGAATTCCAGAAATGTCCGCCATTGGCCGGTGTCGGCGAGCTGCTGGACCTGCTCCACGATCGCCGCGTGAAGTGCCTCCGCTTCTGCCTGTCGATGCGCCGCGCTTCGGGATACGCCCTTGCCGTTCATCATCTGTGCTCCTCTCCTCGACCCTTCTATGGGTCTGAGCCAAATCAGCGGGTGTTGCTTTGGTTGTCCCGCCGATCAGTTTTTTGCCGTTCCGGCAGAGAGATCGAGAGCGCGTGGAGGCAGCGCAGTGCCCGCAGTGAAGCGGTTGCTAAGTGGAGGGAGCGCAGCGAGTGGAGTCTGCAATTAGCGACCAGAGGGAACGGAGCCGCCGGAGGAAGCTATGATCGGCCGGCGGAATGGCGACATCACGGCGAAAGAAGCAGCACGGCGAAGGCGTTCCGGACAGCAGAGTCTGCGCCGCCTCCGTGCGGCTCTAAATGCCCGTGGTGGTTATGAGAGGCCGCCGTGTGGCCACTCCCAGACCGTCGCTTATGTCATCGTCTCGGTCTGTTTATTTCTCGCGCATATCCGAGGAAGCTTGAGCCCGTCACTAGGGGGGTGACTCCGGATGGGAACGCTGACGTATGACGCGGTCGTGACTGAGTTCGATGACCGTCTGCTCGCTCACCTGCAGATCGTGATCGTGAACAAACTTGGCCGCCACGAATCGTTGCGATGTCCTGGCGGGACTCGGCGGAGGTGGACGTGGTGCGATTTGGCCGGATCCATCGCTCTCGCCGTTGCGATGCGTCATGTGCGGTTTCGTCGCGCGCCGTTCGCTGGCGCTCGTCATGCCCTCAAGGTCGAGATGCGACGCGAGGGTGCGCTGGAAGAACACGGCTCAGGCTGCGGCGGACAGGCGCGCGAGGACAGCTGCAGAGACCAGCGCGACCGATGTTCCTCGTCCTCGATCGCGGCCACGACACCGTCGTTGTCAAGTCGCATCAGGTCCAGCAGTAGGTGCCCCGGAACCATCCGCTGGGCATGCAGTTTGATCGCGACTCGCAGAGCGAGTTCCAGCGATCGCTTTGCGTCGGGGGTGAACGGGGGCCTGCGTGAGCTGCCCGCCGCGGCGATCCGGAGCGGCCTCGAGCGCACCCGGGCCGAAGTTCTGCTTGACGCTGGCGCGTACCGCGTCGCAATCGACCTCGATGGCGCGCGCCCGCCTCTCGATTTTTGTGCCGGAACGGCAAGAGACACGAACGAGTGCTTGGCGAGAGGACATAGAAGGGTCGCTGCGCTCGCTCCGGTGGTCCAGGTCCCTTGCTCGTTCACCCCCGGCGCTGTTTCGGCAAGAGCGCCGAAAGGCAAATGGTTGGCCTGAGGAAGGAGTGCGCCATGAGCATGAAGGTCACGCTTTATACGTCGTTGGAATCCGAGGCCAGGCTCACGACGAAAGCCGCGATGGGCAGTGCCGAATCGGCGTCAGGAGGGGGAGTGACGGCGACGTCTCGCGAGCACGAGCGAGATCCCGCCCACCACGATGAAGACGGCTGCGAGCGCCGGGCCGGCCCACTCCCCGTCATACCAGGCGAACGCGCGCGCGAGCGCATCGGAGCCGGCGGCGGAGGTGAGTTCGGCAGCGGCGAGGGCAGCGACCAGGACCGCCGACGCGACGCCGATCGCGGTCACGATGATGTTCCAGAGCAGCATGCGGCGCTCGCCGCCGCCAGTGGCGGAGTAGACGCGCAACATGTACATGCCGTTTACGGTGTCGAGCAGCGTTATCCCGGCCGTGAAGAACACCGGGATGGCCATCAGCGCGATCAGCGGTGCTCCCGCTACCGAAGCACCTGCGAGTACGACCAGCACTCCGATTTGGGAGCTGGTGTCGAAGCCCAGCGAGAAAGCGAAGCCGACTGCGAAGACATGACGGGGGTGCTTGACCCACCGCAGCGGCGTGCCGAGCAGCCGGCTGATCAGGCCGCCGCCCGGGCGCGCCGCCTCGCGCAGGCCCGCATCGGTCGCGCTCGCTCCTCCACGGTAGAGGCGGATGGCGGACGCCAGCCTGGGCAGGTTCGCGAGCGCGCAGAGCAGCAGGTACAGCCCAGAGCAGGTCAGGCCTACGATCCCGAGGACGGCGCCCGCGGTCGAATCCGGATTCAACGCCGCGGTGACCGCCGAGAACCCTGCGATTACAAGCGCGCTGCTGATCAGCACCACCGCGGAGTGACCGCTGGAGAACGCGAGACCCACCGAGACGGGTCTCCTGTCCTCCGCGACAAACTTGCGGATCGAGTTGTCGATCATCGAGACGTGATCGAAGTCGAGCGCATGAACGAGTCCGCGCCCGTATGCCACCAGAGCGAGGGACGCTAGGGCGAGCGCCTGGGCGCCGGCGGCGAGCAGAAGCCCGGCTCCGACCAGATGGAGCATCGCGATGACTACGAATGAGACGATCACGCGTGTCCTGGTCGGGAGGGAGGCGCGAGCGGCCGTGCTGCCGATGAGGTCACGAAAGCCGGTCCGTGTGGTCGCGGTCGTCATGCGATCCGGCCGTCCGAGCTGTGGCGGGGGATGAGCTCCGGCCGGATCGCGACGCGGCGCTGGATGTGCCCACCCGGGTCGTCGCGGATCTCGCGGATGATGTCGACCGTGACGTCCGCGATCTCCTGCACCGGCTGGCGGACGGTCGTGATGGAGAGGCGAGGGTAGGAGCTGAGCGGGATGTCGTCGAATCCGGTCAGCAGCACATCCTCTGGGACACGGATGCCCGCGTCGTCGAACGCCTGCATCACACCGAGGGCGATGACGTCGGCTGCGCAGACGATCGCGTTTGGGAGCTCCCCCTGCGCGAGCCTGCGCCCTGCTTCCATGCCCCAGTCGACGCTGAATGCTCCCTGGAGCGCGTCCGAGATGTTCAGGTCGACGCCTTTGGCCTTCGACTGTCGGCGGGCGGCCTCCTGGCGGCCGCGGGCAGAGGAGTCGGATGGCGCAGCACCGACGTAGGCGGCCGTCCGCACCCCCTGAGCGGCCAGATGCTCGAACACGAGACGCATCCCGCGCTGCTCGTCGATCCCGACCCAGTCGGAGTCGACACCGTCAGCGAACTGGTCCAGCTGCACGATCGGGATGCGCGTGCCGGGTTCGTTGAGGGCGGCCTCGCTCGCGGTCACGTGGACGGGGGAGATGACGAGCACTTCCACCTGGCTCTGCCGGAGCGAGCGGACACGGGCGGCTTCGGTCTCTGCCGAATTGGACGAGCTGCAGAGGTGCAAAGACATCCCGAGTTCCTGGATGCCGCGCTCCACTCCGTCCACCAGGGTTGTGAAGAACGGGTTCGTCAGGTCGGGCACGACCATACCGACGGTCGACGTGCGGTCTCGGCGGAGCGCGCGAGCGGCGGTGTTGACGAAGTAGCCGAGCTCGGTCGCGGCCGATTCCACCTGATTGCGCAGCGCCTCGCTCACCGGCACGCTCCCGGTCAGCACGCGCGAAACCGTCGCCGTCGAGACACCGGCCAGACGGGCCACGTCGGCCACCGTTGCTCGGCTCACTGGTTCCTCCTGTTGCGCTCCGTGAATGACCCTAGCGATCTGCCGGAAAACGTTCGCGAAGCGGTGAGCAAAAGTTACATGCCCGAAACACGCATTTCCTAAGATCGCTGTAATCGATTACATTGTAGCTGACAAGCTCGACGAAGAGAGGAGATCGCCATGACAGAGAGCCCGACCATGACCGGGCAGCCGTTGCTCGAAGCGCGCGGAGTCGTCAAGCGATACGGCCATGTGGAGGCGCTCGGCGGCGCCGACTTCACCGTCTATCCCGGTGAGGTGGTCTCGCTGATCGGCGACAACGGCGCAGGCAAGTCCACGCTGGTGAAAATCCTCTCGGGGGCGGTGCAGCGTGACGGTGGCGAATTGCTCCTCGACGGCGAGGAGGTCTTTCCGAAGAGCCCGGTCGACGTGCAGCACCTGGGCATCGAGACGGTCTACCAGGACCTCGCCGTCGCTCCGGAGCTCTCCGCATCGGCCAACCTCTTCCTCGGCCGCGAGTTGTTCAGGAAGGGTCCGCTGCGGCTTTTCGGGACGCTGGACGACAAGAAGATGCTGGCGCAGGCGTCGGAGCACTTCACCCGGCTGGGCGTGAACCTCCGCGACCCGCGCACCGCCGTCGCGAACCTCTCCGGCGGTCAGCGTCAGAGCGTCGCCGTCGCGCGAGCGGCGGTGTGGGCGACCAAGCTCATCATGCTCGACGAGCCTACGGCGGCCCTCGGCGTCGAGCAGACGCGTCGTGTGCTCGACCTCATACGGCGCGTCAGGGACTCCGGTATCTCGGTGGTCCTGATCAGCCACAACATGCCCGACGTGCTCGCCGTGAGCGACCGTGTCGAGGTCCTGCGACTCGGCCGCCGGGTCGCCCGTTTCACATCGGGAAACGTCAAGAGCGACGACCTCATCGCCGCGATGACCGGCGCAACGAGCTTCGAGGACACGAAATGACCACCTTCACACCCACCAAGGGCGGCCGCGCGAAGTCGCTGATCGCCACGGCCTTCCGTCAGAACAGCATCTGGATCCTGCTGGCCTTCATCGTGATCGCACTCGTGTTCGCCGTCATGCGGCCGACCGCGTTCGCGACATCGTTCAACTGGACGAACATCGCCATCAACGCGTCCATCCTGCTGATCCTCGCCGTCGGTCAGACCTTCGTCATCGCGACGAGCGGCATCGACCTCTCGGTCGGGTCCGTACTCGTATTCGCCTCGGTGATCGCGACGCAGGTGACGCTTTCCCTCGGTCAGGCGTTCGGCGACCGTAACAGCGCGGCCGCCATCGTTCTCGGTCTTCTGGCCGGGCTCGTCGCCGGCACGCTCTGGGGAGTTTTCAACGGCTTCCTGATCGCTGTCGCCAAAGTCCCACCGCTCATCGTGACGCTGGGATCGATGGGCATGGCGATGGGCTTTGCCCAGATCATCACCGGAGGCAATGACCTCCGCGGTCTCCCGCCCGCGCTCATCTCGACGGTCGGATCCGGCCGTGTGTTCGGCGTGATCCCGTGGCTCGTGATCATCGCGCTCATCGTTGCCCTCATCTCGGCCTTCGTGCTCAACAAGACGCGGTTCGGGCGCTACACGCTCGCGATCGGCTCGGACGAGGAGGCCTCGCGGCGCAACGGCCTTCCCGTTCGGCTCCACCTGATCAAGGTCTATGCGCTCTCCGGTCTGCTCGCCGGCCTGGCGGGCTGGCTCTCGGTCGCGCGCTTCGGTGCGACGACCATCAACGGCCACAGCTCGGAGAACCTCGACACGATCGCCGCGGTCGTGTTGGGCGGGACCAGTCTCTTCGGTGGCGTCGCCTCCATCTTCGGCACGGTGATCGGCGTATTCATCCCGACGGTGTTGAAGAACGGCTTCACCATTGTCGGAGTCGAGCCCTTCTGGCAGAACGTCGCTGTCGGCGCGGTTCTGATTGCCGCCGTGTATTACGACCAGCAGCGTCGACGGTCACGCTCCAGACGCTGACAGACCGAGACGACCTTTCGATGCATGGAGAGGAGGTGGGCGCCATGGAGCGACCCCATCGTGAGACATACACCGTCCGGACTGTCGACGGCACGCGCGAGTTCCGCGTGGAGGACGGCGTCGTGCTGCCGCACGAGCACATCATCGTCGACTCCCGCGTGTGGTGGGAGGGTGACGGCGACTGGCGCGCCTTCGACGACGCCGCCGTGGTGGCCGAGACGGGATGGAGTGACCTCCATCGCCGCCCGCAGGGCGTGCTCCGCGAGAACCTGCTGCTCAGCGACTGGTTTCTCGGAGCGCGCGAGTTGAAGCTGGCCCGCGAGGCAGGCACCCAGCTCGTCGTCGACCTGACGGTGCTGGGCGGGGGACCGAACGCCGAGATCGCCGCCAGGGCTGCGGCGGCCGCCGGGGTTTCCCTCGTCGTCAGCGCCGGGCGCTACCTCGAGCAAGCGCTGCCCGCCTCGGAGCTGCAGGTGAGCGAGCAGGAGCTGGTGGAGCGCTGGACCAGGCAGATCGAGGAGGGCTACGCGGTGGAGGACCGCCCATCGGCGGAGACGTCGTCGTCGCCCGGTCGGCTGATGCCCGGAGTGATCGGCGAGATCGGCACTGGCCGGGACATCTCCGACGTGGAGAGGACCTCGTTGCGCGCGGCCGGACGGGTACAGGCGGCGACGGGCCTCCCCTTCAACATCCACGTCCATCCCTTCGCGAAACGCGCACTGCAGGCCATCGCGATCGCCGAGAAGGCCGGTGCCGATCCGGCCCGCATCGCGATCTCGCACCTCGACTGCGAGATCGATCTCCCGCAACTCGAAGCCATCATGAGCGCCGGCGCTTTCGTCGAGTTCGACAATTTCGGGACAGGAAGGGGCCGCTACGTCAACGGCGACGCCTACCCGGACGACAGCGAGCGCCTCGACGCGATCGAGCATTTCCTGAACGCCGGCTTCGGTGGACAGTTGCTGCTCTCGCATGACATCAACCACCGGAACTCGCTCGTCGCCAACGGCGGCTGGGGATACCGGCACATAGCGCGCACGATCCGGCCCCGGCTCGTCGAGCGCTTCGGCGAGGACGTCGCGGTCGGACTGACCGCGCGCAACCCTCTCGCCTTCCTCAACGTGGACGCCTGACGCGTCCAGCCGACCAACCCACCAAAAGGAGAAACATCCCATGAACAGTCGCGTCCTCGTCGTCGGCGAAAGCTGGAATACGTTCGCCCAGCACACCAAGGGACTCGCCGCGTACACGACGTCCGGCTACGAAGAGGGAGCCGAGCAGCTCATCCGGGTGCTTGGGGAGTCCGGCCACCAGGTCGACTACATGCCGAATCATGTGGTGGTCGAGCACTTCCCGTACGACAGCGAGGAGTTGCGAGCCAAGTACGACGTGATCATTTTGAGCGATGTCCCCGCCGACTCGTTCCTGCTCCCCAACGCGGTCTTCGTCAAGGGCGAGCGCCGCCCGAACCGCCTGTCCGTGATCGGCGACTTCGTCGAGGCGGGCGGCGGTCTGCTGATGATCGGCGGCTACATGTCGTTCTCCGGGTTCGAGGGGCGCGGCCGCTTCTCGCTGACGCCGCTCGCCGAGGTCCTGCCAGTCGAGATGCTCGTCCACGACGACCGCATCGAGTCTCCCGAGGGCGTGGTCCCTGATGTCGTCGCCGAGCACCGGGTGCTGGACGGCGTGGAGGCGCAGTGGCCGTACTTCCTCGGCTATAACCGGTTCGCGGCGAAGGAGGGGGCGACCACGCTGATGACTGTCGGTGATGACCCGTTCCTGGTCGTCGGCACGCACGGCAGCGGCCGCGTCGGCGCGTTCGCCTCCGACTGCTCGCCGCACTGGGGCAGTCCCGAATTCATGGCGTGGGGCTCGTACACGCCGTTCTGGTCGCAGCTCGTCGGCTGGGTGGCTGGGGAATGAGGCGGTTCGTCGTCAGCTACTTCGCGCTGGCCGAGGGCGATTCCATCGAGTCGTACCGGAACTGGTCGCTGTCGTATGTGCGGCCGGTGATGGAGGCGATGCCGTCCGTCGTGTCGTTCCTCGATTTCGCCGTCTCGGGCTCGATGGACGCCGCCGACACCGAGTGGGACGGCTGCGAGATCATCGAGGTGACCGATTTCGTCTCCTTCGAACGGGACAACGCCATCGACGAGGGCGGCCGGCTCGCGGAAGCGTGGCGTGAAAGACTTGCGTCCTGGTCCATCGGGTACCTGGAGGACCTGGCCGGGCCCCCCGTCCCGGCCGCGTGAGGAGGCTTCCGTGCACACGTTCAGTCAGATCGTCGGTCACCATTCCGACGAGGCGATCCACGACCGGCTGCACGAGCTGGACGACGCCGGCCGCGTCGTCAGGCTTGTCGTACCGGCCAAGGAATTGGGTCGCCGCCGCTTCAAGGTGACCGGCAGCGACGGCCAGGAGTACGGGATCGCTCTCGGTCGCGACACTGAATTGCGGAACGGATCGGTGCTGTCGATGGACGACGAACGTGCTTTCGTCGTCGAGGCCCTGGAATCCGAGACGCTCACGCTGCGTCCCACCTCGCTGGAAGGGGCGATCCAGCTCGGCTGGCACGCCGGTCACCTGCACTGGCGGGTGCGCATGCAAGACGACACGATGACCGTCCTCCTCGATGCACCGCGGAACGACTACCTCGTTCGCATCGCGTCCTGGCTCGACCGCGGAGCGATCGAGGTCGTGTAGTGGCGACTCTTCTCGGCACCCTGCTGAACGCGGATCCGGCGTTCGGATCCGGTGCTTCGTCATTCTCATCCGGGCTGGAGACGCTGGTGGGCGACGGACTCGTCGGCGACCCCGACGGGCTCGTCGCCCTCATGACCGATGCGGTGCGGCTGCGCTGGAACACCTTCGACCGTGTCTTCCTCTCCCGTAGCTACGCGTTGGGCTGCAGGTCGGAGAGCGACGCAGACCGGCTCGCCCTCGACCGCGAGCTCGAGGTGTCGATGCCCGGGCACTCAGCTCGCGGCTCGTCGAGACGCGCGGGCGCGGCGCTCCTGGGCACCTGGGCACGTCTGGGGAGCCCGTCCGTCATCCGGTACCGGCATCGGGTGAAGGGGACGGCCTTCGCTGGGCACCTCGCCGTCGCACAGGGACTCGTCTGGTCCGAGAGAGGGCTGACGCTCGACGATGCGGAGGCGCTCGCGTGCTGGGCGGTGCTCTCCGCCTACGCGAGCGGCGCCGTCCGCCTCGGCGTCGTCGGCCACCGCTCCGCCCAGTTCGCGCTGATCACGGCGGAGCGCGAGCTCGCGCCGCTGCTCGAACAGCCCGTACCCGACGACGCGGTCCCGCATTCATTCACCCCGATCCATGACATCGCGCTCGAGCGACACCGGCTCGCCGAGCTGAAGCTCTTCGTCTCCTGAAGGACAGATATGAATCTCTCGCCCACCGAGCTGGAACGGCTCACGATCTTCACTGCTGCCGAATTCGCGCGGCGCAACCTGCGCCACGGCGTCCGGTTGTCGCACCCCGAGGCCGTGGCCTACCTGACGGACGAGGCGATGCTCCTGGCCAGACAGGATGTCTCGTTCGCCGAGATCCGCGACCGGGTCTCGCGCATGCTCGACGCCGAGCAGATCCAACCGGGCGTCGCGGCGATGATCCCGCTACTGATGATCGAACTGCCGATGGCCGAGGGGACGAAGCTCCTCGCCGTCTACGACCCGATCCCGACACCGGCAGGTGATCTGCGCCCGGGCGGTGTGGAGACGGCCGGCGCTGCGAAGGATCTGTTCCCCGGTGCGCCGCTCACCGAGCTCGAAGTCGTCAACGAGGGAGACCGTGACGTCCAGGTGCGCAGCCTGACGCATTTCTTCGAGGTCAACCGCGCACTCCGATTCGACCGGGCGTCCGCGTACGGGATGCGGCTGGCCGTTCCGGCCGGGCAGGGCGTCCGGTTCGAACCGGGCGTTCCGAAGCTGGTCTCGCTCGTCGCCGTCGGGGGCGACAGGGTGGTGCTCGGGCAGGCGGGTCTCGTCGAGGGCGCCCTGGACGACCCCGCAGTGCGAGAGCGGGCGTTCGCCCGCGCCGTCGAGCGCGGCTACCTGCGCCAGGCGAACGGCGTCGATCTGGAGGACGGACGATGAAGGGGATGGAACCCGAGGGCTATGCGCGCGTCTACGGACCGACGGCGGGCGACCGTTTCCGGCTGGGTGACACGTCCCTCATCGCAGAGATCGAGCACGACTATGCCGTGCCCGGATGGGAACTGCTGATCGGCGCGGGCAAATCGCTGCGCGACGGCGAGGGCATCGCCGCGAACGCGACCTCGGCGGACGGCGCGCTCGACGTCGTGATCCAGAACGCGACGATTATCGACGCCGTCCTCGGCATCGTCAAAGGCGACATCGGCATCAAGGACGGCCGGATCGTCGGAGTCGGCAAGGCGGGCAACCCGGCCGTGATGCCCGGTGTGCACCCCGGCCTCATCGTCGGCCAGAGCACGACCCCGATCAACGGACACGATGTGATCGTCACGGCGGGAGCGATCGAGTGCCACGCGCACATCCAGTCCCCGGAGCAGACCGAACATGCACTCGCCGGAGGCACGACGACCTTGATCGGTAGTTCGCCCGGGCCGGTCTTCGAGGTCGGGTCCGGCAGCGCCCATGTGATGGGCAAGTTCCTCCAGGGAGCAGAGGACTCACCGGTGAACTTCGCCTTGCTCGCTCGCGGCGGCTCCGACCCGCGTGCAGTGGAGCACGCCGTCGCCGGAGGGGCGATGGCCGTCAAGGTGCACGAGGATTTCGGCGCCTCGCCGTCGGTCATCGATGGGTCGCTCGTCGCAGCAGACAGGAACGACTTCGCTGTGCACCTGCACACCGACTCGATCAACGAGTTCGGTTTCGCGGAGGACACCATGGCCGCTGTGCGGGGCCGCACCATCCACATGTATCACGTCGAGGGAGCGGGCGGTGGGCATGCGCCCGATCTACTTCGCGTCGTCTCCTATCCCAACGTCATACCTTCGTCGACCAACCCGACCAATCCCTTCACGCCGGCGGCGCTGGAGGAGGGAGTGCCGATGGCGATGATCGGACACAACCTCAACCCCAGCGCGCCGGAGGATGTGGCGTTCGCCGAATCCCGCATCCGCCCGCAGACGATGGCGGCAGAGGACTATCTGCACGACATCGGTGCGATCTCGCTGTTCGGGACCGACACGCAGGGGATGGGCCGCCTCGCCGAGAACGTCGCCAAATGCTGGCAGCTGGCCAGCGTGATGAAGGACCGCCACGGCGCCCTGCCGGAGGAGACCAGGCCCGGCGCCGACAACGAGCGCATCAAGCGCTACATCGCGAAGCTCACCATCAACCCCGCGATTGCGGTCGGCGTCGGCGACCACGTCGGTTCGCTCGAGGCGGGGAAGCTGGCGGACCTCGTCATCTGGCCTCGCGCATCCTTCGGGATCAAGCCGTCGCACGTGATGAAGGCGGGCATGGTCGTGTGGGCGTCGATGGGAGACGCCAATGGCAGCATCCCGCTCTCCGAGCCCGTGGTGCAGCGCCGGATGTGGGGCGCCCTCGGCAAGGCGAGCCCGCTGGTGAGCGCGGTCTTCGCGTCGCATCTCGCGCTGCCGGCACTCGAACGTCTCGGGCTCGACAAGCCGATCCTCCCGATCACCTCGACCCGCGGACTGCGCAAGACGGACATGGTCCGCAACGACGCGCTGCCCGATGTGCACGTCGACCCTCGCACCTTCGAGGTGCGCGTCGACGGCACGGTGCTCGAGACCGTCCCCGCTCTGTCCGTCCCACTGTCCAGGAGGTACCTGCTGAGATGACCGCTCTCACCATCGGAGAAGAAGCCCCGCCCGTCGTCGCGACGGCGCGCATCGGGATCGGCGGCCCTGTCGGGTCCGGGAAGACGGCGCTCGTCGAACAGCTCGTCCCCGCGCTGGCGCGGCTCGGCAAAACAGCCTCCGTGATCACCAACGACCTGGTGACCGCGGAGGACGCCGAGCGCATCAGGCGCTCGGGCGTGATCGATCCGGCGCGGGTGTTCGCGGTCGAAGCAGGCGCCTGTCCGCACACGGTGATCCGTGAGGATCCGACGCTCAACATCGAGGCGGCGGATGAGCTGGAGGCTCTTTTCCCCGGTACGGATGTGATCCTCATCGAGAGTGGCGGCGACAACCTGGCCTCGACCTTCTCCGACGACCTGGTCGACTACTGGCTGTTCGTGATCGATGTCGCCGGCGGTGGAGACATCCCGCGCAAGCGCGGCCCCGGTGTCATCCGCTCCGACCTGCTGATCGTCAACAAGACCGACCTCGCCCCGTACGTCGGCGTCGACCTCGATACGATGCTCGCTGAGGCGATCGCCGTACGAGCTGGTCGCTCGGTCCTCGCTACGGACTGCCGCCACGGCGAGGGCGTCGACGAGGTGGCCAGGCGGCTGGTGGACGAGGTTCTCTTCTGAGCGTCGACCACCACCTCGATCTGGCCTTCGCCCGAGTGGCGGGGAGGACGGCCCTGGTCCGCCGCTTGCACACCTGGCCGTACTCGGTGGGCCGCGTGTTCCCGCACGAGGGAGGGGCAGATCCCGCCCAGGTGATCGTGCAGTCAGGAAGCGGCGGAATCATCACCGGTGACCTGCTCCGCCAGCGCTTGACCGCTGCGGAAGGCGCGCACGCCCGCGTCCTCGGGCAGGGCGCCGTCTCTGTCCATCGGCGCGGGGCGCGCGCAGGCGCAGGGGAGCATCTGCAGATGGAGGCGGCAACGGGCGCCTGGCTGGAGAATCTCGCCGAGCCTCGCGTGCTGTTCGACGGCAGCGATTTCACCCAGCGCACGACGATCGACGCCCGAGGCGGGAGCATGATCGCGGTGGAGAGCATCGTGGCGCTCGACGGCGCCTTCTCGTACGAATCCGAGTTCGACATCCGCGCGGAAGGCGAGACGGTGGCACGCGAGCGCATGCGCGTGCACGCGGGCGATCTTCCGCGCGGGATGAGCGCGTTCGGGTTGGTTCTCTTCGTCGGAGGCGATTCCTCGGCCCCGCCGGATCTGGACGACCGCTGGCGGGCGTGGCACTCCGAATTCGGATCGAGCCGGGTCTATGGGACCGTCTCTCCGCTCCCGTTCGAAGCCGGATTGAGCGTTCGCGTCGCGGCCGTCGACGGCCGTCTGCTGCGCACCGCGCTCGCCGCAGCCATCGGGGTCCTGCGCTCAGAGCAAGATCGACCGACGTTGTGATGTGGGCGAAATCGGACGGAAACATTGTCTTGTTACCGTGGATGTAATCGATTACACTCAACCCACGCTGACTCGCTCCACCGATTGAGAGGCCCGAACAATGAAGTCGAAGACACTGCTCGCCACCGCTGGGGCGATGCTCGCCGTCGCATCGCTCGCCGGCTGTTCCAGCGCTTCCGGAGGCGCATCCGCCGACGGCGCGACCCGCGTCACCCTGGTTCCCGGCACCAAGGGGAGCCCCTTCTACGAAGCAATGGCCTGTGGAGCCAAGGCCGCGTCGAAGGAGCACGAGGTCACGCTCGATGTCGCCGCACCCGACACGTGGGGCGCCGCGACACAGCTTCCCGTCCTCGACACCGTCGCGGCGCAGAACCCGAACGCGCTCCTCGTGGTCCCCACTGACGTCGAGGCTCTTACGCCCCGCCTGCAGGAGATCAAGGACAACGGCACTCCGATCGTCCTGCTCGATCAGACCGTCACCGACACTTCCGTCGCTGTCTCGCGCATCGGCTCGAACGACGAGGAGGGTGGTCGCGAGGCCGCCAAGGCGATGGCCGAGGCAATCGGCGGCAAGGGGAAGGTCATGGCGATCAGCTCGCCTCCCGGCACAGACGCGCAGTACGTTCGCGTCAACGGGTTCAAGGAGGAGCTGAAGGCCAACTTCCCCGACATCGAGTACATCGGCGAGCAGCTTGCGCTGAACGATGTCACCGCGGCCTCTGGCTTCGTCACCTCGACCCTCGCCAGCACCCCCGACCTCGCGGGTGTCTTCGTGACCAATGACATCAACGCGACCGGAGCGGTGACGGGCCTCGAAGAGGCGGGAGCGACCGGCAAGGTCAAGGTCGTCGCGTATGACGCGGCCGAGAGCGAGGTCGACTCGCTCAAGTCCGGTGCCATCGACGCGCTGATCGCCCAGGACCCGTACGGCGAGGGCTTCCAGGGGATTGAGCAGGCGCTCGCCGCCCTCGACGACAAGGCGACCAAGAAGTCGATCGCCATCCCGCTCGAGACTCTCACCATGAAAGATGAGGCGGCGCTCGAGAAGTACCTCAGCCGCAACGGCGGCTGCTGATCGTGAGGAAGCCCGGTGCCCGCAGATCGCGGGGCCGGGCTTCCGGCCGTACCACAGAGCATTCCGGCTGCACCCGATGACCGAGGAGGGTCCATGACACCGCGTCCGATCGAAGCGCTCGAGAGGGTCCGTGATCATCGCGGCGCCGTCCTCGTGGTCGGCTCGGCGAACGTCGACGGCACGTACTACGTCGAGGCGCTGCCGGCGCCCGGCGAGACGGTCGTCACCGAGCGCTATGCGCAGGGCGTCGGGGGAAAAGGCGCCAATCAGGCGGCCGCCGCTGCGCGCATCGGTGCCGGCGTCGGTTTCGTGGCGCGCGTCGGCGCGGATCCAGCGGGTGAGTTCGTGCTTCGCACGCTGGGCGAATCCGGCGTGGACGTCGGGGCGGTGCGCGTGACGCCGGGGTCTCCTACTGGCAATGCGGCGATCGCGGTCGATCGCGCCGGCGAGAACAGCATCATCGTCGCAGCAGGGGCGAATGCTCGGCTCGCCGCCTCAGATGTGGATGACGCGGCCGGACGGTTCACCGGTGCGGTCGTCGTAGTCCAGGGTGAGATCTCACCAGAGGTCATCGAGCGAGTCTCGCAGCAGGCCATGCGTTGCGAGGCGCGACTCGTCGTGAATCTCGCCCCGTTCGTCCCCGTGGCCGATGAGGCACTGCGCGCAGCCGAGGTCCTTGTCGTCAACGAGACCGAGGCGGTGGACCTCGCTGAGCACCTCGGTCTAGGGCACAGCTCGGACGCGAGCCACGGCCAGCCCCTTCGCGGGCTGGCCGTCGCGATCGTGGAGCGCCTGAGCGTCGACCTCGTCGTCACGCTCGGCGCCGCGGGCTCGCTCGTCGTTTCAGGTGGGGAGCTGATCGCGGTGACGGGCAGGCCTGCTGCGCGAGTCGTCGACACGACCGGCGCCGGCGATGCGTTCGTCGGCGCGCTGTCCGCAGGCCTGGCAGCGGGCATCGATCTCCACTCCTCCGTCGAGCTGGCTACGCACTACGCCGCCGAGAGCGTCGCGGCGGCGGGAACGGTCGCCTCCTACCCGACAGTCGCCGAACTGCTGATCTCGTGGGGCACCGACCAGGACGCATGAACTGGGTTTGCCAGGCCATGGGCCGAGAGAGGTCATGGGGAAACGACCGTTTCCGGCAGGACTACCTGCCCGCCAGATCCCCTGAGCTTCGGGTGAAGAAGGGTCGCATCAAGGCGTCGTACAGCGCGCAGCCGAACTGGCGCGACTAACCGACCAGTTCAAAGGAACCCTCTCCGCGATCGAAGCCGATACCGCCAACTCCACGATCTCCACCCTAGACGCCGGGGCCGTCGCCCTACGCCTCCCGATCACCGACCTCATCGCATACGACACCGACGCCGGTCCTGTCCACGTCGCCGCCACCGATATCGAAGACGGAACCGAGAAGCAGAGCTGCTGCGCCGCATCAGCGGAGGTCACAGCCTCGAGATCTGGCGGATGCGCCTTCCCGCCCCATCACCAAACCTCAGGCCTCCCGCATTCCGGAGGTACGACCGAGCACCTCTATGTCGCCGCCGGCCGCGCGCTGCTGGACCTGTAGGCGCTCTGGTAGAACTCGGCCCCGGCGTCGGAGGCCGAATCGGGGAGAAGCACCGTTTGGCAGCACCGGCTAGCCGGTTCCGCCGGTTTTGCTCATCTGCTGCAAGTGCATTTTCCGGTGCTTCGGCGGGGTCGGGTCACAGCGACCTCCTAGAGGCGCGAAGGAGGGGCGGGATTGTTATCCCGCCCCTCCTTGTCCTGACAAGGCCGCTTGCCAGAGATTGCGCTGTTGTGGATCGACTAACGCGTCCCACGGACAGGGGCGATGGCGATCGCGCCGAGAAGCGCGAACACTCCTCCGGCGATGAAGACGGCGACGTAGTTACCGCTCACGCCTGCAGCTCCGATGGCCAGGAAGGCCGGGGCGATGATCGGCGCCAGGGACTGCGGCAGCGCGTTGGCGATTTGGAAGACGCCCATGTCCTTCGCCGCGTCGTTCGGGTTCGGCAGCACAGCCGCGACCAGCGCGAGATCGACGGCATAGTAAAGCCCGCTACCGAAGGCGACGATGCCGGCGCCGACCAGGTAGCCCCCGAAAGTAGACGACGAGCCAGCGACCACCAGGCCAGCTGCAAGAATCACCGCTGCAACGAACACGAAGGGCTTCCGGCGGCGGAACTTGTCAGACAGCCAGCCGCCGAGGATCGATAAGACGACGGTGATGACCGCGTTGATGAAAGTCGAGAAGAAGATGAAGGTCGCGATCTCGCTCGGGCCCACGTGCAGATGGTCGGTAAGGAAGTAGACGCCATAGGTCTGGATGAAGGCGTTTCCCATGAACACAAGGAATCGGCTGGCGAACGCCCACGCGAAGTCAGGGTGCTTGCGCGGGTTCACCCAGAACGTCCGGCCGAACTCCTTGAGGCTATACGGGCGAATCGTCGCCTTGTCCGCAGGGCGGTCCTTGAACGTGAACAAGATGAGGACCAACGACACCGCCGTAAGGAACCACGGCGCGAGGAACATCAGCAGCGGGTTTGTAGTGGTGAACTGGGTCATGAAGGTTCCGAGCAGAATCGACAGAGTTGCGCTAAGTCCCAGCAGTCCAGACACCCTTCCGCGCTGCTCCTCCGGGACCTGATCAGGCAGGAGCGCGTTGAGCGCTGCCTGGTTCGCGTTGAAGGCGATCTGTGCGATGGTCCATCCGATGCCGAACACGAGGATGTTGGGCGCAAGACCCATCGTTGCAAGGCCGATACCGCCTCCGACCACGCCGACGATCATCCAGACCTTGCGCCGACCGACGCGCGCCGTCGTGCGGTCGGAGATCGCTCCCCAGATCGGGGTCGCGATGGTGGAGGCGAGCGCGCCGACGGCGAGCACGATTCCGAGTTGCGCCGCCTTTTCGGCGACCGTCGTGATTTCAGCGACCTTGAGAGCGATCGTTACGACGACAGGGGTGAGCAGGGCGAGCCAGTTCGCGAACTGCGCGAACCAGTAAACCGCGATGAACGTCGCCGATGCTATCAGGATGACCGGTCAGTCGTCCCGCCATCTAGGTGCCTTAGAGAAACCCGTCGGACGAGCCGATATGGACTCTGTTCGTAATCCGTATCCCCTTGCTCGTACTGGTGTGACTAGGCGATTGGTAGGGGCGAGGTCGTCTTTGTGATCCCGAAAGCAAAGGTGGTCTTGATGGATGACAGTTGGGGGATTTCGCGGATGTGGAGTCGAAGAAGATCCTCGTATGCGTCGAAGGAGGGGACCACGATCTTCGCAAGGTAATCGTCGTCGCCTGCGAGCAAGTAGGCCTCGACAACCTCCGGGATCTGCCGGAGCCGTTCCTCTACTTCGTCGACGACACCAGCTGCGTGCGACAGGAGTGTGAGACGCACGAATGCGGTGATGGGGAGGCCAACCGTCGGGGCCGAGACGATGGCCGCGTACTTCTCAATCACGCCGGCATCTTGCAGGTTGCGGACCCGACGCAGGCAGGGCGATGGAGAGAGGCCGACCCGGTCAGCGAGTTCCTGGTTGGATGGTCGCCCATCGCGCTGGAGTTCCAGGAGGATGTGCTTGTCGATGTCGTCGAGCTCCATGGTTAGCAGATTCTGCCATATTGGGGGCCTTCACCAGCAGTATCGGCAATCGCATGCCCGGTCATTTTTTCTAGAGTTGCGCACGTATGGTGGAGGGAGCCGAGGTGCGCAAGCAGCAGTTGACTGGAGTTCTGGCGTTGGCGGTGGCGATCGGCCTCTGGGCGTCGTTCGCGCTCACCATTCGAGGTATCGGCCACTCGACCCTCACTCCGGTGGATGCTGCAATGATCCGGTTCGCGACGCCCGTCGTGTTGTTGAGCCCGTGGATTCCGCAGACGCTTCGAGCGTTGCGGACGGCTCGCCCGGCTGTGCTGGGGTTGCTGCTCGTCGGGGGCCTGCCGCACTTTCTGCTGTCGACCTTCGGCGGCGAACTGACATCGGCGGCGCTCGTGGGCGTTCTTCTTCCTGGCACCGCGCCTCTCTTCGTCGCTGCCATCCTCTTCTTTTCGTGGCGCGAGCGTCTGCCCTTAGTGAAGACCGCGGCGCTCGGTCTCATCGTCGTCGGCGTCGTCGCGACCGCTGCCCTGACGGGTTCGAGCGCGACGAGCATCGGTGTCGTGGTTCTTACCGCGGGTGGCCTTGCCTGGGCGGTCTACACGATCGGGCTGAGGATGACGCACCTTGGGGCTCCAGGCGTAGCGCTCGTGGTTTGCGCGCCCTCCGCGGTGGTCGCGTTTGTGCTCGCGGCTTGCGGATTCCTCCCCTCCCACCTGCTGACCGTTTCAGCATCCCTCGCTGATGTAGCCGGCTTCACCATCCTGCAGGGCGTCGGAACGGGGATCGTTTCGACATTGAGCTTCGCCTATGCCGTGCGATCACTTGGAAGCGCTGTCGCCTCAACGGCCGGCGCACTGAGTCCGGTGCTGACGACGGTGTTGGCGGTTCCGCTGTTCGGCGAACCCATCACCGCCGCGATCTGGATAGCGGTCTGCTCGATCGTCGGAGGCGTTCTTTGGTTCAACCTGAGCCGGTCTTCGAGTAGGGCGCCTCGGACACGTCGCGCCTCAACGCTTAGCGACACGGACGTCGCCACATTGAGTGGGGCTGACAGATAACCGGCCAGCTCGAACGTGCTCTACAGCCGTTGAGTCGGGTACGGCCGGTCGACCACGACGTTCTTCATGACAAGGGTGGAGGTCAGCCGCGCGACACCAGGCAGCGCCGACAGCACATCGTCCTCAAGCTGAGCGTAGGCATCCAAATCCACCGTCCGGACGCGCAGCAGGTAATCCGGATCACCGAAGAGGCGCTGCGCGAGCAGCACGTTCGGAATCTCCGCCACGGCGGCCTCGAATCCTAAGAGGGTCGCGCGGTCTTCCTGTTTCATCGTGACGAATACCAGCGCCTCGAACCCCAGTCCAAGTGCTCGAGGATCGACAATCGCGCGGTAGCCGGTGATCGCGCCATCCTTCTCCAAATCGCGCACGCGACGATGCGCCGGGGACACCGTCAGACCGACACGAGACGCCAGATCAGTGAGGCTGAGCCGACCGTCGGATTGGAGTTCAGCAAGAATCCTTCTGTCCAGCGCATCCATGTCCCTGATTTTTCCACAGAACGCCATGGGGCGGAGGAAATGCAGGAACACTTGCGGCGCGATCTCACCTAACGTTCCTGTGAAGAAAGAGTGAGGTGGGAGTGGACGCCAGTTCGGTAGCCCAGTTCTGGGTCGTCGCGGTGCTGCTGGCGCTGACTCCCGGAGCAGATTGGGCGTATGCAATTGCCGCAGGTCTGGGCGCACGATCGGTTGTTCCATCGGTACTCGGGATGCTCTTCGGGTACGCCGCGGTGGTCACGGTTGTCGCCGTCGGTGTGGGCACCCTCATCGCCTCCTATCCGACGGCTTTGACCGTGCTCACCATCGCCGGGGCGCTCTACCTCCTGTATCTCGGAATCTCCACTCTGTTCGCTCAAGTCGGACACGTCACCGCAAGCGACCGCGCCGTCGGCGATAACCCGGTCGTGCAGTTCTTCCGCGGGGCCGGGGTCAGCGGCATCAACCCGAAGGGTCTGTTGCTGCTGCTCGCACTGCTGCCTCAGTTCACCAGCCCGCATGGCTGGCCCGGCTCGACACAGATGCTGGTGCTGGGCGGCCTGCACATCTTGAACTGCGCGGTCGTTTACTTCACCGTCGCCATCCTTGCCCGTCGAATACTCCGGTCACGCCCCCGCGCGACCGTCGTAGTCACCAAGCTCGCCGGAATTGCCATGACCGCAATCGGCGGCTTCATCCTCGTCGAGCGACTCATGGAGCTGCGATGACTACCCAATCTGCTGCACTGTCCCGCGCCTTCCCAAGCGCAATCGGCGGGACCGCTCTCGCCTCCCGTCCTCTCCGCGAAATCACCGCCTCAGCCTGAAACGACCAAACACATGGAACCTGCCGCCGTCCTCGGCTTCGCCGCGATCGCCGCAACGCTCATCGCCGTACCCGGCCCGGACTGGGCGTACGTCCTCGCGGCCGGCGCCCGCGACCACGTCGTACTTCCAGCCGTCGCCGGAATCGTCGCCGGCTACGCCCTCATCACCACGATCATCGTCATAGGCGTGGGCCCGCTAGTGGCCGCAGTCCCGTTCGCGCTACTAGCCCTCACCGTCGCGGGATCCGCCTACCTCATCTACCTCGGCATCCGAACGCTCGCCTCTAGTAGAAAAGCCCACGCGACCGCGGAGACCGGGACGCTCGCAGCCTCCACCCGCGGGTACGTCCTGCGCGGGATCGGCGTCAGCGGCCTAAACCCCAAAGGGATCTTGATCTTCCTCTCCATCCTCCCGCAGTTCACGCAGCACGCGGGCGGCTGGCCGTTGCCAGCGCAGTTTGCCTTCCTTGGCATCGTCTACATGCTGATCACCGCGGCCTTCTACGTGCCACTCGGCTACGCTGCCGACCGAGTCCTCGGCGCACGTCCCCGCGTGGCCAAGATCACCACTCTGATCGCGGGCATCGCCATGATCCTCGTCGGCATCGCCCTACTCGCAGAGCGCACCATCGAAACACTTCACTGAAACAGGAACCGAGCTCGTCCGACGCCGCGGTGAAGGCCCGGGCGAACTCGTCCTCGGTCGCTGTATCGACGGCAAGAACACGACACTCGCGGCTGGGCTCACGCCGGCCGTCGGTGGGGTCTTCGGGAAGCGTCACGCCGTGTGCGCCTAGGCGCTGACGTGTCCTCTGGCCCATCATGCTCGTTCCGGGACAGTTCAAACCATCTCCGGGTTGTGCAGGGCGCGATCTTGTTGCGGCCAACCACGATGGATGTGGCAATGAGTAGGCTTACTCGACACTACTAACGTGGAGTCCCCTTGAGGGGCCAGGGTTCAAATCCTTGCGGCGCAGTTCGAAGGTCCAGCCCTAAACGGGCAGTCGATCTCGCACGAGATAAGTCAGTCGCAGTCGTCGGAGATCGCCTGAAAATCGCGTGGTGCGCCGATGCTCCGGTAATTCCAATTGAGCCGCCCGTGGCGGCGCTGCCCGGCTGACTTGTTTGACTTTCCGCCGGCCGATCGTAGCTCGTTCCCGGCTCTCCGTGCCGGGCTTTCGCGGCATATCCTCGCTCCGCTTCCCTCCGTTCCGGTATTCCACGGTCCCGGCACTGCGCCCCTCCCACTCGCTCTCGATCTCTCCGCCGGAAGGCAAAGAAGAACGAGAGACAGGGGAGTGATTGTGATGCGGGTAATCCTCATGGACAGCAGAAACATGGGTCCGGAACTGCAGGGTGGGCTAATCGGCGTGGTTGGCTCGATCAACCCGAGCCCGGAGGAGAAGAACGAATGCGTTGAGACGGTCAGCCGCTTCGCCATGGATGGATGGGCGATCGCAGCAGACCCGTTCACGCCGATCGGTCGATTGGCCGCGCTGACCGCGGAGGCGGCGTGCGTTCCATTCGTTCGCCTCACCGACGCTCGCCGCCCGCAGCGGGCCGCGCGTAGCATGGGCGCCACGCGTAGTACCGAGCGGGATTCCGCTGACCTCAACGGATCGCCGTTTCCCGCGCTGACGCCCGAGATCCGCAACAGCGGAGTCGGGCCGACTGGCTCGCGTATCGAGAACGGGGGTCGGTGATCATGTCCCGTCCTCCGCTGGTCTCCGAAACGTGGGGCACCGTCACCACGCGCATGCTTACGCAAAGCCGCTGGGCCGCGCGTGCCCGCTATCGCGACGTCGATGGTCGCACGCGACAGATTGAACGCATCGGGCGCACCAAACAGAAGGCCGAAGCACTCCTTCGCGAGGCGATGCGGGATCGCATCAAGCCGCTCGGCGACGGCGAGCTCAACCCGGAGACGAGGCTCGCCGACCTGGCGATCGTTTGGTGGGATGAATTCAGCCACACCTCCCGCTCGAATGGGACGTTGCGTCGTTACGAGACCGTCCTGGACAAATACATCGTGCCGAATCTCGGCGGGTGGATGATCCGTGAGGCTTCCGTCTCGAAGTTGGATCGGTTCATCAAGCAAACTGCTCGGCTGAACGGCTACTCGAACGCGAGCATCGCCGTCGTCCTGCTCACGGGGATGTTCGGCATGGCCGCCCGCCATGACGCGATCGAAACCAACCCGATGAAATCGGTCGCGCCGGTGGAGGAACCGGATCATCAGGTCGCCACGTTCTCCCTTGAAGATGTTGCCGAGCTTCGGGAGATCCTCGCTCGCTGGGACGCCGGCTTGGATGCATCCGGTCGGCGCCGCGGTACCGACCTCGCGGATCCCGTGGACTTCTTCCTTGGCACGGGGTGCCGGCCAGGCGAGGTGTTAGCGCTGATGTGGGAGGACGTCGACTTCACAATCCAACCGTTCGCGGTCGATATCCACCGGACCATGGCGAAAAACCGCGAAGGTCGCTGGACGGTTCAGAACAAGACGAAGACCGGCGGCGGGCGACGACTGTTCCTACCCACGTTCGTGTGAAAGATGCTCCTCCGTCGACGAGTGGAATCCTTTTCGGAGCTCGTCTTTCCTTCCTCGACGCTCACGCCGCGCATTCCTGACAACTTCCGACTTCAATGGCACATCGCGTTAAAGGGCACGCGCTTCGAGGGACGGGTGCCGAAGGACTTTAGGTCCACGGTCGCAACGGCACTCCGTGATGCGGTTGGCCTCGAGCGCGCGCAGCACCAATTAGGCCACTCGACGTACGCCGGCACGGTGAGTGCGTCGGCGCTCGGACCGCCGGGGGCTGCGGTGTAGATGGTCAGGACGAGGCCGGGGGCGGAGGAGAGCTCCATCGCCTCGAAGTCGAGGTCGAGGTCGCCCACGATCGGGTGGTGCATCAGCTTGCGTCCCGCGCGGTGGAAGCCGACGTCATGTC
Organism: Actinomycetes bacterium; assembly: GCA_023390155.1. Lineage (GTDB taxonomy): Bacteria > Actinomycetota > Actinomycetes > Actinomycetales > Microbacteriaceae > Leifsonia. The sequence continues at coordinate 45,526 of JAEWDJ010000111.1, forward strand.
TCGTCCACCATTGCCTGAACCGGTCGCTCCGCGTGGCCATTTCGCCAACCAGGTCGGAGATGCCCTTGTCGTCGGGATTGCGAGCCGCTTCTGCGCGCAGGTAGGCTGCGCTGTCCGAAGCGACCGCCTCCCAGTCGCGCCAGAAAGTCGTGGCGGCAGGGTCGAGGAACGTGAACCGGGCGAGATCGCCTGTCGCGTGGGGTACTGGAGGGTCGGCATGAGCAGCGCGCGTGCGAGCTGGTTGGTAGCGAGGATGTCGTAGCGCCCGTCGCGCACCCAGGCGGGGCGTCTTGAATCGCGTCCATTGCATGGATGATCGATGAGCGGACGCGCGTCTCCCGTGGCCTCCGGCGCGGGATCGGGCCGGCGTTGGCGCGTCGGGCGAGGTCCATGAGGTGCTCTCTCTCGGCGTCGTCGAGCCGGAGCGCACGCGAGATGCTGGTCAGGACTCGCTCCGAGACGCCGGTGAGCTCACGGCGTTCGAGCTTCGTGTAGTAGTCGACCGACAGGCTGGCGAGCATCGCCACTTCTTCCCGGCGCAGACCGGGGACTCGTCGGTTGCCGCCGTACGCGGGCAGGCCCGCATCGGTCGGAGTCAGCCGGGCACGGCGACGTGTCAAGAAGTCCCGTACTTCGCCCTTGTCGTCCACCTGTCAGGCTATCTCTCGTCAAGGCCCAGAGAGAGGTTCTGCTGGAGCCTGGTTCAACAGAATCTCCCGCACGAGCGCGTCTCGTCGTCTGATGGTGTTCGAGCACGAGGAGAGAAGCCTTATCGCAGCCGCCGGTTGCGGTGCTCGACGAGAGAGGAACGACACGACGAACGAAGGTCTCCGGCAGGGGAAAGTCGCCCTGGGCACATGGGCACATGGGCACATGGGCACATGGGCGTGGGGCGACAGCGGCACGAGCGGGGACGGGTACTTTGGTAGCACCCTCAGCCAGAGTTCACTGGAGCAGGTCGCCGATGACGCACGAGCCGCCGGCCTCACCTTGTGGGATACCGCCCTGGTCTATGGGATAGGCCGTTCCGAGACTGTCATGGGGCGGGTGCTGCGACGATTCGACCGCGCCGAATACCAGCTCTCCACTAAGTTTACTCCGCAGATCGCCGGCTCCGGGCATGACCCGGTCGCCGACATGCTGGACCAGAGCCTGACGAACCTCGGGACCGAGTACGTCGACCTCTATTGGATTCACAATCCGCCAGACGTGGCGCGGTGGACGCCGTCGCCGATCCCGTTGCTGGAGAGCGGGAAGGTGAGGCACGTCGGCGTCTCCAACCACGATCTGGAAGAGATCCAGCTTGCCGACCGGATCCTCGGCGAGGCGGGCTACCGGGTCGAGGCGGTCCAGAACCACTACAGCCTGCTCTATCGCAGCTCGGAGAACGCCGGGATTCTGGACTACTGCCGTCGCAACGACATCGCCTTCTACGCGTACATGGTTCTCGAGCAGGGAGCCCTGTCCGGGCGGTACGGGGTTGACAACCCGCTGCCGCTCGGCAGCACCCGGGCGGAGGTCTACAACGGCATGCTGCCCCAGCTGCAGTATCTGAGCGAGAGGCTCACCGAGCTGGGACGTCTCCGCGGGGCGTGGGCTGCGGAGGTGGAGACCGCGTGGGCGAACGCGAAGGGCGCCACACCGATCATAGGGGTGACCAAGCCCCAGTATGTCGATGGTCTGGTGCGCGCGACGCACATCACGCTGTCCCAGGATGAGATCGGTGAGTTGGAATCGCTCGCCGACAGCGCAAGCGTCGACACGAGGGGAAGCTGGGAGCACGAGATGTAGTCAGGTGGAGTCGCGACTATCGTGGCTGGGCCGCGAGCTCGTAGGCGCGCGAGGCGGGGACGCCGAGCAGGAGCAGGCTGGTGATCGTCGCGGCGCCGACAGCCAGCGTAGCGCCGGCTCGGCGGTCGTCTGCAATGGCGAAGACCGTCGCGTAGGCGATCCGCCCGAGCGGCTCCGCAGGGAGGTGGCGCTCGAACGCGCCACTGTCCTGTCCCCGGCGGATTAGGTCGGCAAGGGTCCGATCCACGGTCTGGAGCGTGGCATGGATCGCATCTCCCTGCTCGCTGCGACGGAGTGCCAGAAGGACCCGGTAGCGGTGGGCAAGCGGCCAGAGGCGCGCAACGAAATCCGCCCAGACGGCGTCGGCTGGCACGCCGTCGTCGGCGACCTCGGACACCACGGCGGTCATCTCCTCGGCGGCCTGCTCGGCGAGCGTTCGCACCAGATCCGTACGCGCCGGGAAGTGCCAGTACACGGTCCGGCGCACGACGCCGGCCGCACTGGCGATATCGCCCATCCCCGCGTCGGGATTCTGCCCGAGGACGTCGCGCGCGACCTCCAGTATCCGGATACGCGTCTCGTCCTTGGCTTGCGCACGGCTGGTCTCGTTGGGCACGCATCCATGATTGCACACACTTGTGCAATGGAGTATGGTGAGGTTGTTCATTGCACATCAATGTGTAATCAAGTGGCCTGCCAAGGGCCTCAAGGAGACCATCATGAACGCATCGCCGACCGCACATTCGCCGGTTATCCGCCCCTTCACCGCCTCCATCCCAGATGTCGACATCGAGGACCTACAGGTCCGGCTCGCGAGAACCCGGTGGCCGGACCCGGAGACCGTTCCGGACTGGTCGCAAGGTGTCCGGGTGGAGAATGCGAAGGCGCTGGTCGCGCACTGGCTGCACGACTACGACTGGCGCCGGCTCGAGAGCGCCCTCGACCGCCATCCGCAGTTCCTCACCGAGATCGACGGACTGGACATCCATTTCATCCACGTCCGGTCTCCCCACCCCGGCGCGATGCCGCTCATCCTGACGCACGGATGGCCGGGTTCGGTGATCGACTTCCTTGCGCTGATCGGTCCGCTCATCGACCCGGTCGCTCACGGTGGGAAGGCCGAGGACTCCTTCGACGTGGTGATCCCGTCGCTGCCCGGCTTCGGGTTCTCCGGCAAGCCGACCGGGACGGGATGGAACGTCGACCGGATCGCGACGGCGTGGGCGGAGCTGATGCGCCGCCTCGGCTATACCCGGTGGGTGGCTCACGGAGGCGACTGGGGATCAGTGGTCACCACCACGCTGGGGGCGATGCAGCCCGCCGGCCTGCTCGGCGTCCATCTGAACACACCCTACGCGTTCCCCGAGACGATCCCCGAGAACCTGTCTCCGGAGGAACAGCATGCGGTGGACACCCTCGCCCTCTATGGTGGCCCGCTCGGCGGATCGAATCATCTGCAGGGCACGAAGCCGGAGACGCCGGGATTCGCGCTCGCGGACTCCCCGGCGGGCCAGGCGGCCTGGATATATGAGAAGTTCCAGTCGAAGACCGACAACCAGGGCGTCGCCGAGGACGCGATCGACCTGGACGACATCCTCGACACGATCTCGCTCTACTGGTTCACTAACACCGCCGCGTCCTCCGCCCGCATCTACTGGGAGAACCGGGCCGCCACCATGGCCGGCCCCAAGCTGACGCTCCCGGTTGCAGTGACCGTGTTCCCGCGTGACATCCCGCGGCTCCCTCGGACCTGGATTGAGGACACCTACTCCGACCTCATCCACTACGGCGAAGCGACCAAGGGCGGCCATTTCGCTGCGCTCGAACAGCCCGGCATCCTGGTCGACGAGCTCCGAACCGGCCTCCGGAGCCTTCGCGCCGCGATGTGATCAGAGGCCGATCCTGGTGAGGCGCGTGTCCCGGCCCTCGACGCGGACGAGCAGCGGAACTGGTCCGGTTGCGTCGTGAGGTGCACTGGTTAGAGACGGAGAACGAGATCCTGAATCGCGCTGTGGCGTATTTCGCGAAGGAGAACGTGTTCCCAAAACATCTTTCCGATCGACCGAGCAGCTGACGGCTGAGGACCCTCACCGGTTCAAAGTCGCAACGGTCAGCCGGCTGTTAGGTGTCTCCCGCTGCAGCTACTACAAGTGGGCGAAGCACCGGGTCTCCGCCCGGCGGGCTCGAGATGAGGAGATCGCTGCCGTGATCGCCGGGCTCCGATCAGAAAGGGCGCGTTCTTCCGCACCTAAGGGTCTCCGCGGATACACGCCGCGTTGCGGATGGTCCACGGGTTGCTATCGGGCGGAAGCGCGTTCAGCTGGAGGGTTGCGAACGCGGCTGGACCGGCGCCGTCAAACGCAAGTTCCGGTTCCGCACCGAACCGGCCACCGTGAACCGCAACTTCTATGTCCCGGGCCCGAACCGGCTCTGGCTGGGCGACATCACCGAACAGCACACTGCTGAGGGAAGGTCTACGGCGCCGTCGTCCTGGATGCCTATTCACGGCGATCGGTTGTCGATTGGGTCCCTGACGACCGCCGACATTGTCGTGGATGCGTTGCAGGTGGCCCGCTAAAGGAGGTTCGGGGTTCGCGGGGCGATCATGCACTCCGACCACGGTTTTCAATACACCTCCTGGGCGTTCACCTCCCGCGTCCACGAAGCCGGTCTGATCGCCTCCATGGGCTCAGTCGGGGACTGCTACGACAACGCCATGATGGAATCCTTCTGGTCCGGCATGCAGATCGAAGTCCTCGACAGCCAACCCGGGCCACCAGACCGCAACTGGGAGCGGCGATGCTCTCCTGGATCGAAGCCCGGCACAATCCCCGCCGACGTCACTCCAGCTGGGCTACCACTTACCGGCGGACTAGGAGAAGATCGACCCGACGAACTCACTCTGGCCGCCTGACACGACACATCAAACTGTCCGAGCAACCGGGGAAGGATCACTTCGTCTGTGGCTTTCGACCTATTCCGATTCGTCCCTCTGCTCTAGCCTTGGCGTCCGGCCGCCGTCAGCGTCCATATGGCCAAGGGTTTTGTGTGATTGGAGGGGACTAGCCGACTTGGTGGGGGAGCTGTGCGATGAGTATCCCGCGCGTGGTCTTGCTTGCGGCCGGCCTCGCCGGCGCGGTGTTGCCTTCCTCGTCCAGTTGGACCCGCCGCGCCGACGGGGTGTCGGAAATTCGTGCTTGACTGCGCTGACAGCGTAGGACAAAATCTCTCAGTGACAGCGCTGTCACATGCGGGGTCGCCAAAGTTCGATATTTCCTTCACCAGCCAAGGGTTCAGCCAGAATGCTCCGCATTTCGCACAACCGGTCTGCGTATCGCGCGCGCCGCCCCCTCCTCCGCACCGCAGTCGTCGTGGCCGCCTTCGCCCTCGGCCGCATCCACCGCACCCGCGGAGGATCGACCGAGTGATGGAGGCGAAGATCGCGCAGGCGAACGCCGCGGACGAGGAGGAGGGGGAGAGCGAGCGCCCGTATGCCTGGGTGCTCCCCGCCCTCCCGGCCGAGGCCGAGCGCGTCGTCGTCGCCCTCCAGCAGCGGCAGTGGGAGCGCAGCCGGAGCACGTGGTGGCGTCGGGCCGCCCCGAGCCGGCTCGCCCCGCTCGACCGCGAGATGGCCGCCGTGCGCGAGCTCCGTGAGCTCGCCACGGCGGTCCTGGACCGCCGGGGCGGTAACCGCTACGGCGCGATCGTCCCGGTCTCCGAGGTACTCCTGCTGTTGTCGGACCCGGTCGCCTGGCGCGAGCTCCTCACCCTGAGCGGGATCGACCGCGAACGCGCCGTGTCGTGGCCATTCGTCGGCCTGTCCGAAGGTGACGCCCTGCGGCACCATCCCGGTCAGGGTGCCGCTCCCGGTGTCCTTGGTCGAGAGCAGCTCGTCCCCCGCGAGTGGCCGTCACATCCAGCAGCGCATCTCACCGCATGACGAAGGAAGAACACATGACATCACACACCACCGCCGCGGCGGGCGGAGTCCGGCGACTGACGGCCGGGGCGATGGCCGTCCTCCTTGCTCTCGCGGGGGCGCTGAGCGCGACGGCTCCCGCCGTGGCGGCGGAGCCCGCGTGGCGGAGCGATCCGGCCTCGTTGGTCAACACCATCGACGGCACCGGCATCGGCGGTGACGTCGTGGGATCAATCAACAACTTCCCCGGCCCGACCGTTCCGTTCGGAATGGTGCAGTTCTCCCCCGACACCACGAGCACCTATGCGGGCTACCAGTACCACAACGACACGATGACCGGATTCAGCATGAATCACGCATCCGCCGGCTGCAACGTCTTCGGCGACATCCCGATCCTCCCTGCCACGGGCGCCATCGGCAGCAACCCGGGAAACGCGACGCAGCGGTACACCCATGACGGCGAGGTCGGCGAGCCGGGCTACTACAAGGTGCGCTTCTCCGACTCCAACATCGTCAACGAGCTGACCGCGTCCGACCGCGTCGGCCTCGCGCGCATCACCTATCCCGCGGGCGCACCTGCTCAGTTCATGGTGCGGCCGGGCGGCTCTCTCGCGGGCAATAGCGCCGCGACCTTGGAGAAGGTCGACTCGCGAACGGTGCGCGGTTCGGCGACCACCGGCAACTTCTGCGGCAAGGGCAACACCTACCGCATCTACTTCACGCTCACCTTCGATCACGACTTCATAGCCCACGGCACCTGGACGTCCGGTGGCGTGACCCCGGGCTCCGACTCGGTCGACTCCAACAGCGCTGGCGCATACTTCACCTTCGATCCCGGCATCGTGCTGCAGGCGAAGATCGCGATCTCCTACGTGTCGATGGACGGCGCAGCGGCGAACATGGCCGCCGAGTCTCCGGGCTTCGACTTCGACGGGATGCGCGCAAGCGCACTCGTCCGCTGGAACACGGCCCTCTCCAAGGTGCAGGTCGCGGGCGCAGCCGATGGTGACCTCCGGGCGTTCTACGGGGCGCTCTACCGCTCGCTGTTGCACCCCAACACCTTCAACGACGTCGACGGCCTCTATATCGGCTTCGACGGGCAGGTCCATCAGGTCGAGAAGGGACGCACGCACTACGCGAACTTCTCCGACTGGGACACCTACCGCACGCTGATACCGCTCCAGACGATACTGTTCCCGAACATCGCATCCGATATGGCGCAGTCTCTCGTCATTGACGCCGACCAGTCGGGCTCGCTTCCACGATGGCCCGTAGCCAACTCGGCGACCGGCCAGATGACCGGAGACAACGTCTCGGCGCTGATCGGGCAGATCCACGCCTTCGGCGGCACCGATTTCGATGCGAACGCTGCTCTCGAATACATGGTCGCCGCGGCGGATGACGGCGGAGACGGCCTGCGCGGCTATGTCCAGCGACCGGGCGCGGCGCTCTACGACCAGCTGCACTACGCCCCCCAAGTGGAGGCGTTCCGTGGCGATCATCAGATCGTCGGCGGGTCGATCACCTTGGAGTGGTCGATCGACGACTTCGCCATCAGCCGTCTGGCCGCAGACCTGGGCGACTCCGCGACAGCGAAACGCTTCCAGACCCGCTCCAACTACTGGCAGAACCTTTTCGATCCCGCGCAGAACGCCATCGCCCCGCGCACCACGGACGGCGCGTTCCTCGATGTCTCGAGCACAGGACAGGGTTTCGGCCAAGCCGGATTCGACGAAGGCAACGCCGAGCAGTACCTCTGGATGGTGCCCCAGAACATCACGGGTCTTGCCAGCGCCCTCGGCGGCCGTGAGGCGACAGCACAGCGACTGGACGCGTTCACGCAGACACTCAACTCGGGTGCCAACAGCCCCCGCATGTGGGTAGGCAACGAGCCCAACTTCCTCGTGCCGTGGATCTACAACTACCTCGGCCAGCCCTGGAAGACGCAGGCGCTCGTAGACCGCATCCGGCACGAGTTGTTCTCTCCGGGCCCCGACGGTGCTCCCGGCAACGATGATCTGGGCGCCATGTCGTCCTGGTACGTCTGGGCCGCGCTCGGTCTCGCCCCAGCGACCCCGGGCACCTCGGTCCTCACCGTCAGCACGCCCGCCTTTGATCACGTGAAGATCTCCCTGGGCAACGGTCACTCTCTCCGTGTCGACGCTCCCGGTGCGAGCACAGGTACGCGCTACATCGCAGGAATGGCCGTCAACGGCAGCACGCTCGAGAGCACTGCACTCCCTGAGCGCCTGGCGACCGAGGGCGGCGCGGTGGAGTTCACCCTGGCCCCGAACGCCGATACCTCGTGGGCGACCGGAGAGGATGCCGCGCCGCCTGCGTTTGGCGAGGGCGGCACGGGATTCGCCTTCGCGCCCAGCGCACCTCTCATCCAGACGACCCAAGGCAAGTCGACCGAGGTTAACGTGGTGGCACGCGCCTTCGACACCGGTCTCGGCCCGATCGAGGTAACGGCTTCGTCGTCGCAGGCGGGTGTCGGAGTCCAGTCCACTGCGCTCACCACCGCCGCAAACGGGTCGCTCACCGGAGCGCTGACCATCACAGCGGGGCGGAATCTGCCCGACGGCTTCTATCCCATCACAGTGACCGCGACGTCGGGCGACATCGTCCGCACCCAGACAGTTATCGTCCAGGTTGCGGCGGAAGGCGGGCTCGCTCGCGCCTTCAGCATCATCGGAACGTCCACCTCGGACACCCGTGGAGGTGCGAACTTCGACAACGCCGGCAACAGCTATTCCCGCGAGCAGCTCGCGCTTGCGGGGCTGGCCCCGGGTGCCGAGTTCTCGGTCGGTGACCTGCACGCGATGTGGCCGGGAAGCCCCGCGGGAACACCGGACACCCTTGTGCCTCAGGGGCAGACGATCACGGTGCCCTACCACCCGAGCAGCATCTCGTTCGTCGGCGCCGCGCGCGACGGCGGGGGGCAGGCCACGGCCACGGTGACCCTCGACGACGGGACGACACGGCAGATACCTTTGTCGCTCGGCGACTGGGTCATCCCCTCCACCGACGCTCAACCCGTCTACGGCAACTCGATCGTGGCGCACCAGAGTCTCCGCTACTGCGGGCCGACACCGGTTCAGGGTTCCTACGTCTACGCGACGGCCCCGTATACGGCTCCCAAGGGACGCACGATCGCCAGCGTCACGATGCCCTCGGGAGGCGATTCCGACAAGCTCCGCATCTTCGCAATCGCGAGCGACGGGGCGGTCCCGGTACCGGTGGCCACGACGCTCTCTGCGACTCCTGCCCACGGCGTCGTGCCGGAAGGGACGACGGTGACCGTCACCGCGACGGTGACGCCGAGCGCGTCGGGAACGGTGTCCGTCACCGCAGTGGATCCGACGGCGCGTCGCGTCACTCCCGTGGAAGCAGCCGTCGTCGACGGGACGGCACAGGTCGCGTTGACCTCCGCAGGCATCGGGGTGCATGCCTATCGAGCGGTCTTCACACCGGATGACCCGACCGCGTTCGAGGCCTCCGAGGCGGAGTTCTCCATCCAGGTGACCGCAGCGACGACCGCCCCCGGGGATGGCTCCGGGAGCGGTTCGGGGGGCGATTCCGGAGCCGGTCCGGGCAGTGCCGGCGGTGATTCGTCCGGCACGCGCGGAACCGGCGACGTCCCGCCGGCGCGCGACCCCCAGTCGCTCGCGCGCACCGGTGGAGCCTTGGCTTTCGGCTTGGTCCCGCTGGCTGTGCTTGCGATCATCCTGGGCTCGGCCTTCGCCATCCGACGCCGACGTGGAACCTCGGCGCCCTGAGCGGGCTGCGAACTCGGAACCCACGATGCGCCGAGGAACGTCGTCTTCGACTCTGGACTAGGGCTCAACGGCACGCCCCGCTGGACTCAACCGGCTGGGGTCTCATTCGGTCTCGGGTTGCTCGGTCTTGGACGCCACATTTCCGGTGTCGCCGGTGATGATCCGTTCGACGTCGCTCAGCGCATACCCCGGCGGCGAGCTGGATGAAGTACGTGGCATCGGTGGGAGAAGGGGAGCGCCACCAATGCCAGGAGATGGTGATGAGTGCAGGTGCGGAGCACCTTCCCCAGTCACCTCAAGAGCTGGGCGGCGGGTTCATCGTCTGGAGGGGTGGCTGTGCGTATGCTCACGGAAGCGAAATCGGCAAAGAACAGGCGAGCGCCCGGAGGGCGTCGATGTCCGGAGCTCCGTCGACGGCGCCGACCGAACGGGAGGTCCGGGAGGGTGTGCGAGGGAGGACGGGGTCGCCCTCGCGGCCGGCCGAAGGTCAGGCCGTCCAGCACCGAAGCGCGCGGAATGGTCGACCCCCCATCGAGGGCGGCCGACCATGGAACCCCGCTCAGCTCGCGTCGGAGCCGGGCACGGCCACCTCGTCGGACGCCGACGCGGTGGCATCCGGCTCACCGCTGTGGTCAGCCGTGTCCTCCGGGTATCCGGCGGCGATGCGCTCGACAGGGGAGAGCTTGTATCCCCACGATTCGAGCATGAGGAGGAAGCTGCCGACTTCCGTCGTGGGATGCCGCCATCCCTCGACGTCCTCGGCGCGCGCCTCCCGCGCGGCGAGGGCGACGGTTAGCGTCACGTGTCCGGCCTTCGTCGGCGTTGACTCAACGAGTCGCGCGGCGGCGGCTCGCGGGTAGAAGTCACCGGTTTCGTTGAGGAAGGTGCCGACGAGGTCACCGCTCTTGTAGTCGGTGATGGTGTGGGCGTGCTCGGTGAGGGTGAGTGCGACGAACACCAGGGCATCCTTCGGGAGGGTCTTGCGGGTCAGGAGCTTGGCGATCCATTCTCGTCGCACGGTGACGGCGGTGCGCCACGACTTGTTGTTGGCCAGCACCCGCGCCCGCTCTGCCTTCCGTGCGGCAGCCTCCCGGTCCTCGCGCTCCTGCCGCTGCTCGTCGGTCTCGTCGGCCGGGATGACAGTGCTCGCCGAGGGTGTCCTGGCCCAGCGGTCGTGGTGGAGTTCGGGTCGGACGCAGACGTCTTCGGCGCGGTGGTCGTTCTCGCCGTCACCCCACACCGTCAGGACGACGGCGCGGCCTTCGCAGTTCGCATGGGTCTCAGGTGTGAGCGCGGGCCGGTCGTCTGCGTCGTCGGCTGCGTCGGTGAGCCGGTCGAGGGTGCGGAAGCTGCGATCCCAGTCGGTGAAGACCTGTACGCCCGCGGCCGCGTACTGCTCGGCCAGGCGGTCGGTCGTGTCGCGGATGCTGCGTTCGTCGCGGATCTCCTGGGCCAGGTAGGGGAGATCGTCGTCGTCCTCGATCAGGGTGATCTGGTCGATGGCGTCCTGGTCGCCGTCGAACTCGGCGATCAGGAGCAGCTTGTCGAGAGAGAGCTGCCCGTGGTCGCAGGCGGCCTGCTTGGCGCTGTCGGAGCGGGCGACGGTGAGGGACTTCTTGATCAGGTCACGGGACTCTCCGGCGGCACGGCCGATCGCGGTCTCGCTGATGCCGTCGAGGGCGAGCTGTTCGTAAGCGGCGATCCGGTCGGTGAGGGCGAGGTCGGAGCGGTTGAAGGTGCGCAGTTGGTCGAGGATGCGCTGCGAGTTCTTCACCGTGGTCGGGGTGAGGCCAAAGGTGCCGAGCATGGTCGGGATGCCAGCTTCCTGGGCGGCGAGGGTGCGGCGTTGGCCGTCCCAAATGTAGACGGTGCCGTCGGTGTCGCGGCGGGCATAGACGGGTTCGCGGACACCGTCGGTCTTGACGGAGTCGGCGAACTCGCGCGTGTAGGTGGTGTCGGTGCGCACGTTGGGGTCGAGTTGGGCGGTGGCGACGTCGATGACCTCGATGGTGACCGTGCCGTCCGCGACGAGCGCGGCGAGGTCGGCGGTCTTCGGGGTGCGGGGCTTGGTGGTGGTCATGGTTCCTGTCCTTATCTGTTTCGTGGATCGTTCTCTTTGCCGTTCCGGCAAGGGGAAGCAGATTCGGGCGTGGCGGAACCGCCAGTGGATCGTGGAATACCGGAGGGAGCGCAGCGAGGGAGGATATGCCGCGAAAGCCGTTGGCGGTGGGGGAGCGCCCCAATATGATTCAGCGGCCGGAGCAGGCGAAGAGTCCCAGGGGAAGAGCACCGGCGCCGCCGGTTCCGAACAGCTGGGGCAGCCCGCCGCAGGCGGACCGATCGAGCTGGGCGAGGATGCAGCCCAGACCGGTGCGGGCAGCGTCAGCTCATTGGCAGCTGTCGCACTGGAGCGCTTCCATGGGGTCCACCGGGACCAGATAGGGGGTGGGGTCGCCAAGGTAGTGCCGGTCGCCGAGCTCGTCGTCGGTGGCGTGAGCGTCCACCCACAGGTCGGCGAGTGCCGGTTCGCCGAGCGCCCGGAGGAGTCCGGCGAGGGCATCGACTTCGACGCAGCTGAGCCGGGGTGCGACATCGGTGGCGAGGTCGGCCTGCCCGAAGACGGCGGTGAACCTGATGAGGTTGTCGCTGTCGGTGATGAGAATGCTCATGATCTCTGCTCCCTTTCGTTTCGCCGTGGAGGCACAGGGTGCCGATCAGGTCGCAGCGACCGCACGCCACCCGGGACGGGCGCGAGGGAGCGATTGTTCGCACGAAGCAAGCGCAGCGCGTGCGAAGAATCGCGGGAGAGCGGCCCCGCAGGGGCTTGCGTTCGGGCACTGCGGCCGCAGGATCGCCGCAGGCTTCACGGCAGAGCGGATGGAGCAAGTGACCGTCATCTGCGTGGAGGGAGCGTGCGGGGTGGTCTGACTCGGACAGCGTCGTTCCACACCCAACCTTCGTGGCGTTGCCCGTCGCGGGAGGTGAAACGGATGCGGACGGCGTGCTCGTTCCACGCGATCACCTCGACCTCCGGGCGGACCACGGCCTCGTGGAATCGGACGTACGCGATCGCCGGCGCAGGCCGCTCTGGGACGACCGCCGGATCGTGCGGCAGATCGATCTCCTGGTCGGTCAGCCAGACCGGTCGTGGTCGGGTGATTGATTGCTCGATGGCCGCGTCCATTCCTGACCCGGGATACCGGCGGTTCTGCCCCATGTGCTCAGGCCATCAAGGAGTTGGCGGCGATGACCCAACCGGCTCCGGAGCGCTGTACGTCGATCTCGATGTGGTCGGAGTCCTGATTCTCAGGAGCGACCTCAAGGCGCGATCCGGCCAGTCGCTCGATCGGGTGCGTGAGCGCGTCGTGCAAAACGACGGATCGGACGGGAGTGGCAGTGACGACGCGGTAGCGGACGCCGCGCCAGCCGAGTCGAATGTGGTGCCGCCCTCGGTTCACATATGCACGGTGTCGGCGATGGCCGCGAAGCTCATGATGGGTTCCTCCTTTTCACTTGCGGTGTCGTCCGCTGCGCCCAAAATAGAACATATATTCGAATGTTGGAGGATCCCGAAGTGAGAGTGCTGCGCGCGGGAGAGAGGATCTGATTCGTCGTCGACGACCGGGCCACCCGCATCCTTTCCTGATCGAATACGTGCCAGTGGTCAATCAGCGCACACGCGAGACGCTGATGAAGTACCGCGTCGATCACTGGACGTTGCGCCGAACCGACCGCTGGCCGCTGGGCTACTACGACGAACTTGCGCGGGCGATCGACGCGTGTGCGTTCAGCCTGGGCATGCCCAACTTCCTCACACCCGTGACAGGTTCAGACGGGTCCATCGTGACGTAGGCCGAACAGAAGGCGCGGCGGCAGGCAGGGCTGGATCCGCGAACTGGCCGGCAGATAACTGATGGCGCGATGGCGGCGGCCCGCTAGCGAAACTAGGTCGCGATCGGGAGGTGCGCGTCAGCCGATCTCCGGGCAAATACGACGGTCGGGGGCGTCGGAGACCGGCTGGACTGGTCACGTGCGCCGCGAGCCGGAGCGTGGAGCCGCCTCTGGCGGCGCTGCACCTGCTGCCTTGTTTGTCTTTCCGTCGGCCGATCGTAGCTCGTTCCCGGTTCTCCGTGCCGGGCTTTCGCGGCATATCCTCGCTCCGCTGCGCTCCGTTCCGGTATTCCACGGTCCCGGCACTGCGCCCCTCCCACTCGCTCTCGATCTCTCCGCCGGAAGGCAAACAAAAACTGTCGACCAGGGGAGGGATTTGGGATGCGGGTATTCATCATCAACACGGCAAACATGGGTCCGGAACTGCGGGGCGGGCTCATCGGCGTGGTGGGCGCGGCCTCGCCGTCGCCGGAAGAGAAGAGGCAGTGCGTCGAAGCAATTAGCCGCTTTGTTGCCGAGGGATGGGCCATCGCGGCAGACCCTCGCAGTACCATCGGTCGGCTGGCAGCGATGACTGCGGAAGCTGGCTGTGTCCCATTCGTTTCACTCCGGGGTGTTGATCAGTCTGGCTCCGGAAGTCGGGTCGTGGCCCTTCCGAGTGCCGGGTTGACCTGAATTCCGGGACGGCGCGCAAGAGCTCAGGGGATCAGCGATCGGCCAGTCGATCGCTGATGCGCGGCTCCACCGTCGGCAAGGCGAAGGTGCCGTCCGCACCGAAGCCGTGCTTTTGCGCAGGGATACGGCTCGCTCCGCCAACGGCGGCGACGAAAATGAGACGTGCGCATGAGTGCCCCGGGCGGGGTCGCCGCCCCGATCAGCCGCCGAGGGCGTTGACGATGTCCTGTGCCTCCGTCCAGTACTGGGCGTAGTAGTTCGCGTCGGCGTTCACTTGAACGGCGTGGGCGAGGAGTGTCGGGGTCATCGTCTGCCAGCCGTCGATGGTGGTGAGCTTGGCGAAGAAGTTGGATGCGGCCGTGTAGGGGTCCATCCGGTCGGTGAGCGACCCCCAGGCTCCGTTGTCCCGCTGTTGGAACAGGCCGCGGCTGTCGGGGCCGGCCGTGTCGCCGTGGTCGAGGTTCTGCAGGCCGGACTCGCCGATCGCGGTCATGACTCCGACGGCCTGGGTGTGTGTTCCGATTCCCTGGTCGCGGGCGGCGTTCATGATGTGGGCGGCCATGACCAGCTCGGGTTGGCAGAACCCGTCCACGGGTCCGGCCGGTACCACGATCTGGCCGACGGTGACCGGTGCGGCGCTCGGGCAGGACGGGCTCGCCGCCGCTGCTGCGGAGCCGTCGGATGCCTGCGAGGTCAGCAGCGTGATTCCCCACCATCCACCGGCGCCGAGGGTGGCCACCACGATGATCGCGACGATGAGCTTCCGCATGGCTCCACCGTACGATCGGCGGCTGGGTGAGCGGCCGGGGGAACCTGAGCGGGGCTCGGGCGCCGGCTGAGGAGTGCCCGAGTTCATTCCCGCCTAGGTGAGAAGGATCGAGGTGAGCCGGCTGAGCGGCCCGCGCAGCGCTTCGACCTCGCGGGAAAGCACCGTTACCCGGTGCGGCGCTCGGCTGGGAGAAGTTGAGGCGACCGTCGCCGGATGCGCACTGGTCCGTGAGTTCGTATTCGGTTGCTCCGAGTGAACTCACTGTGATGTCCGCGCCGCGCGATGGGAGGCGTCAGCGGTCACGAGGACCCAGACGAGGTAGGCGCCGCCGAGTGCTGCGGTGACCAGGCCGACCGGGATCTGGAACGGGGCGAGGAGGCGTTGCGCGCCGAGGTCGGCGGTGACGAGGAGGAGCGCTCCCATGCTCGCCGCGGCCAGGATCGACACTCCCGGGGTGCGGGCGATTCGCCGGGCCAGTTGCGGTGCGGCGAGGGCGAGGAATCCGATGGGTCCGGCGGTGGCGACGGCGATCGCCGCGAGTGCGACGCCGAGGGCGAGCGCGATGATCCTCGTCCGCTGCAGCGGCAGTCCGATCCCGGCCGCAGCGTCGTCGCCCAGCTCCAGCGCCCGCAGCGCGCGTCCGTGCGCCAGAGCGGCCGGGACGACGAGCGCGACGACGACGGCCACCGGCGCGATCGGACCCCAGGTAATGGCGTTGAGGCTGCCGTATTGCCACGCTTTCGCGGTCTCGGCCTGCTCGATCGGAGCGCGACTGAGGAGGTAGTCGTTGACCGCGGCGAGCATTGCGGCCACGGCGATGCCGTCGAGGACGAGTCGCTCTCCGGTCAGTCGTCGCCGCATGCTGAGCAGCACCACTGCGACGGCGGCGATGCCGCCGCCGACGAAGGTGCCGATCGAGACCGCCGCGGCGGTCGCCGTGCCGGCGAGCAGGATGACGGCGATGCCGCCGGTGGCGGCGCCGGTCGTGAATCCGATGACGTCCGGGCTGCCGAGCGGGTTGCGGGAGACGGACTGGAAGATCGCGCCGGAGGTCGCCAGTGCGGCGCCGACGAGGAGTGCCGCGATCACGCGGGGGAGGCGCTGGCCGACGACGATGAAGCGATCGAGCCCCGAGCCGCCGCCTCCGAGCACGCCGAAGGCGTCGACGGGGGTGATGTCGTAGGTTCCGGTGACGACCGTTCCTGTCGCGATCAGGAGTGCCAGTGCGAGGAGGACCAGGGAGATAACGAGCGTGCGGCGATGCAGCAGGAGCGATCGGCCGCCGGGGAGTCGCATGCGGGCGTACCCGGTGGGACGGTAGTTGGTGCGCCTCCGAGTCGACGTGGCGGTCATCGGGCGGTCCTGCGGAGAACGAGGGCGATCAGCACGGGGGCGCCGACGAACGCGGTCACGATGCCGACCTCCAGCTCACCGGGTTGTGCGACGAGGCGCCCGATGATGTCGGAGCCCAGAACGAGGATCGGCCCGGCCAACACCGAGAACGTGAGAACAGTGCGCTGGTCGACGCCGACGAGCAGCCGGAGGGCGTGTGGGACCACCAGACCGACGAACGCGATCGGCCCTGCCGCCGCGGTCGCAGCACCGCAGAGCAGCGCGATCGAGGCGAACGCGAGCGCTCGCACGGCCGGAAGGGGCGGACGCGATCTGGCTGGCGCAGCGCGGCTGGACGGTCCTCGGCGTCGATGTCTCCGGAGTCGCGGTCGGACGCGCACGCGCCAACGCTGAGCTAGCCGGTGTCGACGGCCGAGCGCGCTTCGCACGCTGCGACCTGGCGACCGACTTCCCCGTCGGCGCCTTCGCGCTCGTGAACGCCCAGTTCCTGCACTCGCCGATCGCCGCCCCGGGGGAGCGCGCCCGCATCCTCGCGCGCGCGGCGCAGGCGGTCGCGCCCGGCGGCGCCCTGCTCGTCGTCTCCCACCAGAGCATGCCGCCGTGGCACCCGGCCATGCCGGAAGGGCTGACGGATCGGCCGCTCGACCTCACGGTTCCGACGCCGGCCGAGAACCGGTCCGCGCTCGGTATCGACGAGGCCGAGTGGGAGACCGTGCTCGACGACGTCGTGGCGCTCGCCGTGACCTCCCCCTCCGGCGAACCCGGGCTCCGGGAGGATCACGTGCTCCAGCTGCGGCGTCGTGCCGCGCGGCTCTGATGGCCGACAACGACGCTCGGCCGACTGCCG
>JAEWDJ010000113.1 GCA_023390155.1 Actinomycetes bacterium
CTGACGATAGTGGCGTCGGTGACGAATACCGGTTCTACCATCATGCCGGTCTCCTTCGGCTTCCATCCGGCCTTGCGGTGGCCCTTGCCCTATGGGGCTCCGCGGGAGGCGCACGCAATCCGCTTCGAGCAACCAGAGGATGCCCCTATCCGCCGTCCTGTCGACGGGCTCATCAGCCGAAATGTCGAAACATCTCCGGTTCAGGGGCAAATGCTTCGATTGGAGGATCGCCTTTTCGAGACGGACGCCATTGTCTTCGACCGCCTTGAGAGCAGGTCCGTCACCTATGGAGCGCCGAATGGCGGCTCAATCCGCGTTGACTTTCCGGACATGCCGCATCTCGGCATCTGGACCAAGCCCGGAGCCGGCTTCATCTGTATCGAGCCTTGGCAGGGTCACGCGGATCCGGAAGGGTTCGACGGAGAATTCGCAGTCAAGCCCGGCGTCATCCCCGTTCAACCCGGCGAGACACGAAACTTTACGATGGCCATCACTATCGGCGGCACCGGTCTATAGAACTGCCAACCACCTCGCGAGCGAGCGGCATCGGGCCCACCTGTATGCTTGAATGCATCAATGGCTGGTCACGAGCTCGCGAATGTGTTTGACCACCTCTTCGCTGGAATAGGGCTTTGGCACGAAGCG
Source organism: Actinomycetes bacterium (assembly GCA_023390155.1). GTDB lineage: Bacteria > Actinomycetota > Actinomycetes > Actinomycetales > Microbacteriaceae > Leifsonia. The sequence goes on from JAEWDJ010000113.1 coordinate 646, forward strand.
CCCGTCATCCGGGATCTTCTCAGGATGCAGCCTGTGATAAGCCGATGAAATCAAAAGCGAAATATGCGGCCAGCGCTGTTGCACGCTTTCGGCGAGGTCAAGACCATTCATGGAGCCCGGCATATCGATGTCCGTGAAGAGCACCTGCACGTCATGAGAACAGGTTTCCAACACAGCGAGGGCCACATCGGCATTGGCAGCCTCCAGCACATGGAAGCCGGCATCCTGCAGATCTTCAGCCGCCGCCATCCGCACGAGGAGTTCATCCTCGACAAGCAGCACAACGGGCGTGTCATCTGAATAATTGTTCATCATGAGCGATGGAACGAAACTAACCTATGTTAGTTCCTACTGCTCAGGTGGCTTTTAAGCAGGGGGAGCTGGGTTATGACGTCGCACAAGTTCAAAATCGGGGATCAGGTGCGACTGGTCAAGCTTGCCAGCACGAACACCGTGGAGGCCTTCCTCAACATGGTAACGGCTATCGATGTCACCCGCTCCGAAGATGTATGGGAAATCACACGCCTTCTGCCAGCCGACGGCAACGGCTTTCAATATCATATCAGGGGCCGTCATGCAGGACCGGATCGCCTTGTGCGCGAAGAGCAACTTCAATTCGCCTGATCCCTGAACCTTGATCAGGGGCATGGCGTCAGCATCGCCCGGTCACTTCGTTATGGGCGATGCCGTCTTTTGAACATCGTCGTGGTCGCCGGCTCAGCTTGCCTTGCGGAGCGGGGTTTCATCGATCTGGGTGGCCGCAGGCACATGCCGGCTGCGGAACTCGTGCAGTTCCTGCCGAACCGTCTCAAGAACCGGATCGAAAGCCGGCCCATGCTCCTTGGCAATCTCGACAAGCACATCGATCGCCCGTAGCAAGCGCTCCTCGGTCACCGGTTCCCACTTGCGTCCTGACCAATCGTCCATCTCAGACCCTCCTCGTGGATTGAGTGAGACACTGGTCCAGAGAACCTTGCATCCGGGTTAAAGGTGCCGCTCAAAATGACGGCATGCACAGCTCTCTGGAATACCCTGCTTTCAAGATCTCGTAACGGCAAGAAGACGACCCCGGGGCCGTTTATGCCCGATAAGTGTGTGGAACCGCTGCGTTATTCGGGAGGTTTACGGTTGAACCAGGCCGTTTGGCCGGCAACCGATCAATGAGGCTGTGTCCGACTATGGCAGACAATCCGGCTATCCAGCAACCTGGAACGCGGCAATCCTCCTCCTCTTCGACTGTCACGACCATGTGGGCTGTGGTTCTCGGATGGGCCCTCGTGCGCCTCGTTGTGGGCGGGGAACGCTCAGCTCCGCCTCGTACCGGGCGGCCGTCCTCACATCCGGCACAGGCCCGAGGCCAGGCACGTAACACCGGCTCAGGCTTTGCCGAAAAGCAGCACGCTCCACCGCAGGCAGCCGCCGAGAAGGGCCGCGGGCGAAGCGCGGACACGCCAACCGAGATTCCGGCACCCGGATGGAAGGACATCCTGTGGCGCACCTATGAAGAGTTCAACAAAGACCGAGTCATGTCGGTTGCCGCCGGGGTGACTTACTACGCGCTGCTCGCCGTCTTCCCTGCAATCGCCGCCCTGGTGTCAATCTACGGCCTCTTTGCGGATCCGGTTACGATTCAGGATCATCTGAATACCCTGTCCGGTGTCTTACCGGGCGGTGCACTCGATATCATTCGCGAGCAGGTGACCCGGATCGCCTCGCAGGGAGGCGGCACGCTCGGTTTCGGGTTCATATTCGGCTTGGGCCTGTCTCTCTGGAGCGCCAACGCCGGCATGAAGGCCATCTTCGATGCCCTCAACATCGTTTATGGCGAGGACGAGAAAAGAAGCTTCGTTCGACTGAACGTAATGTCTCTCTCCTTCACCCTGGGCGCCATCGCCTTCATTCTCTTCGCTCTCGCGTCGATCATCGTTCTCCCGATAGTTCTCAACTTCATCGGCCTTGGCTCAGGAACCGAGTGGTTGGTTTCCCTCGCACGCTGGCCGATCCTTCTGATCGGAGTCACGCTCGGACTGTCGCTCATCTATCGCTTCGGTCCCAGTCGCGACAAAGCGGAATGGCGTTGGGTGACGCCTGGCGGGCTTGTCGCCGCCATCCTTTGGCTTGCTGTCTCCATGCTTTTCTCATGGTATGTGGCGAACTTCGGCAGCTACAATGAGACCTATGGTTCGCTCGGCGCCGTCATTGGTTTCATGACATGGATTTGGCTGTCGACCATAGTCGTTCTGCTCGGTGCAGAGATCAACGCCGAGATGGAGCACCA
>JAEWDJ010000218.1 GCA_023390155.1 Actinomycetes bacterium
GCGCGCGCTCGCCGCGATGCGGGAGTTCACCGGCCGCGCGAGCCGCACCGAGCTCGACCGCTGGTGGGCCGCGATCGAGGCCGGCCGCACCACCGACGACCTGCCGGTGCTCCGCGGCAACGGCGACAGCCTGCCGCCGCCGCGCGCCTGGTCCGACCGCAATCCGGAGGCCGACGCCCGATTGAAGGCGGCGCGGGCCGCGCTGACGACCCTCTCCGAGGAGCACAGCATCCCCCTCGAGAACCTCCTGACCCCCGAGACACTGCGCCGCGTGGCCTGGACGCCGCCGGCCGAGGTCACGGACGCGACGATCGCGGAGGCCCTCGCGTCGCACGGCGCTCGACCCTGGCAGATTGAGGCAACCTCACAGGTGATCGCCCGCGCGTTTGTGGAAAGCACCCAAACGTCCGACGAGTCGTCCGACGCCGATTCGTAGAAAGAATCAAACGATTCCCGTCGCCGCAGACGGCCTCCCTAGGATCGTCACGGACCTGATTTGGGAGGCATTGTGGCCGAAAGAAACGATGTCGTGTTCGTCGACGGAGTCCGGACTCCGTTCGGGCGGGCCGGCGAAAAAGGGCAGTACTGGAACACCCGGGCGGACGACCTCGTCGTCAAGGCGATCATCGGCCTGCTCGAGCGCAATCCGAACGTGCCCAAGGACCGCATCGACGACGTGGCGATCGCCGCGACGACGCAGCAGGGCGATCAGGGTCTGACCCTCGGCCGCACCGCCGCGCTGCTCGCCGGACTGCCGAAGTCCGTCCCCGGGTTCGCGATCGACCGGATGTGCGCCGGCGCGATGACGAGCGTCACCACCCTCGGCTCCGGCATCGGGTTCGGCGCCTACGACCTCGCCATCGCGGGCGGTGTCGAGCACATGGGCCGCCACCCGATGGGCTTCGGCGCCGACCCGAACCCCCGCTTCCTCTCCGAGAAGATGGTCGCGGAGGACGCGCTCAACATGGGCATGACGGCCGAGCGCATCCACGACCGCTTCCCGGCGCTCACCAAGGAGCGCTCCGACCGCTTCGCGATGCGCAGCCAGCAGAAGACCGCCGCCGCGTACGAGGCGGGCAAGCTCCAGCCGGACCTCGTGCCGGTCGCCATCCGCTCGGAGGCGGGCTGGGGCCTCGCCACGCGCGACGAGGGCATGCGGCCCGAGACGACGATGGAGGGGCTCGCGACCCTCAAGACGCCGTTCCGTCCCCACGGCCGCGTCTCCGCCGGCAACTCCTCCCCCCTCACGGACGGCGCGACCGCCAGCCTCCTGGCGTCGTCGGACGCGGTCAAGGAGTTCGGCCTCACCCCGAAGATGCGCATGGTGAGCTTCGCCTTCGCCGGCGTCGAGCCCGAGATCATGGGCATCGGCCCGGTCCCCTCGACCGAGAAGGCGCTCCGCAAGGCGGGCCTCACGATCGACGACATCGGCCTGTTCGAGCTCAACGAGGCGTTCGCCATCCAGGTGCTCTCGTTCCTCGACCACTTCGGGATCGACGACGACGACCCCCGGGTCAACAAGTGGGGCGGCGCGATCGCGATCGGCCACCCGCTGGCCGCCAGCGGTGTGCGCCTGATGATCCAGCTCGCCCGCCAGTTCGAGGAGCACCCGGAGGTGCGCTACGGCGCCACCGCGATGTGCGTGGGCCTCGGCCAGGGCGGCACCGTGATCTGGGAGAACCCGAACTTCGACAAGCGCGCCGCGCGGAAGGCCTGAGGCGAACGTGACCGACTACAGCAAGATCGACTTCACCCCGCTCGTCTCCCTCACCGACGACGAGGTCGTGACCCACTCGTTCGTGAAGGACGTGCCGCTCCCGAGCGGCAAGACACTGGCGCTGGTCACCCTCGACAACGGACGCGACCACACCCGGCCGAACACGATGGGCCCGGCCACGCTGCTCGAGCTCGGGAAGACCTTCGACGAGCTGACCGAGCGCGCCGCCCGCGGCGAGATCGACGCGGTCGCCGTCACCGGCAAGCCGTTCATCCTGGCGGCGGGCGCCGACCTCAGCCGCGTGGGCGACATCCCGAGCGTCGAGGTCGCGAAGCTCCTGCCGCAGCTGGGGCACTACGTCCTCGGCAAGCAGGCGACCTTCGGCGTGCCGTCGTTCGTGTTCACCAACGGGCTCGCGCTCGGCGGCGGCGTGGAGATCGGCCTCAACGCCGACTACCGCACCATCGACCGCAACGCCGCCGCGTTCGCGCTGCCCGAGGTCTTCCTCGGGCTCATCCCCGGCTGGGGAGGCGCGACCATCCTCCCGAACCTGATCGGCATCGAGAACGCCCTCAAGGTGATCATCGAGAACCCGCTCAAGCAGAACCGGATGCTGAAGCCGCAGGAGGTCTTCGACCTCGGCATCGCCGACGCGATCTTCGACTCGGCGAACTTCTTGGAGGACTCGCTGCTGTGGGCCGACAAGGTTCTCACCGGGCAGGTGCAGGTGAAGCGCCCGAACGCGCCGGGCAAGGTCGAGCGGATGGTCAAGTGGGACGCCGCCATCGGCATCGCCCGCAAGATGCTGGAGAGCCGCATCGGCACCGTCCCGAAGTCGCCCTACAAGGCGCTCGACCTGCTCAAGGCCGCCAAGTCCAATGACCGTGCGGCCGGCTTCGAGCTGGAGGACGACGCCCTCGCCGAGCTCATCTCGGGCGATCAGTTCCAGGCCAGCATCTACGCCTTCAACCTGGTGCAGAAGCGGGCCAAGCGCCCGGCCGGCGCCCCGGACCGCAAGCTCGCGAAGAAGGTCACCAAGATCGGCGTCATCGGCGCCGGCTACATGGCCAGCCAGTTCGCGCTGCTCTTCGTGCGCCGCCTGCGCGTGCCGGTGGTCATCACCGACCTCGACCAGGCGCACGTGGACAAGGGCGTGGCGTACATCCACGACGAGATCGGCAAGCTGCAGGAGAAGGGCCGCATCTCCCCCGACGAGGCGAACCGCCTGCGCGCCCTGGTCACCGGCACGACCGACAAGGCCGACTTCGCGGACTGCGACTGGGTCATCGAGGCCGTGTTCGAAGAGCTGACGGTCAAGCAGAACGTCTTCGAGGAGGTCGAGCAGTACCTCTCCGACGAGGCCGTCATCGCCACGAACACGTCGTCGCTCTCGGTGGAGCAGATCGGCGCGAAGCTGAAGCACCCGGAGCGCCTGGTCGGCTTCCACTTCTTCACGCCCGTCGCCGTCATGCCGCTGATCGAGGTCGTGAAGACCCCGCACACGGACGAGGCGACCCTCTCGACCGCGATGGTGACGGCGGCCGCGCTCAAGAAGAACGCGGTCATCACCGCCGACACCCCCGGCTTCGTGGTGAACCGCGTGCTGGCCAAGGTGCTCGGCGAGGCCATGCACGCGGTCGACGACGGCACGCCGTTCGAGACGGTCGACGAGGCGTTCGCGCCGCTCGGCCTCCCGATGGCACCGTCCGCCCTGCTCGACCTGGTCGGGCTGAAGGTCGGCGCGCACGTGCTCGACACACATCACGCGGCCTTCCCCGAGCGCTTCTACCGCAGCGAGAACCTCCACAAGCTGGCCGAGTACGGCACGCTCCTGGAGAAGGACGCCAAGGGCAAGATCAAGGGCCTCGACAAGGGCGCGGCCAAGATCATCGCCGGCGGCAAGAACCCGTGGAGCAAGGACGAGATCCTCCGCCGCCTGGAGGACGGCCTGGCCGACGAGATCCACCGCATGCTGGTCGACGACCACGTGGTCGAGGCGCCGGAGGACATCGATCTCTGCATGATCCTCGGCGCCGGCTTCCCGTTCCAGATGGGCGGCATCACGCCGTACCTCGACCGGGTGGGCGCCTCGGAACGCGTCTTCGGCGACACCTTCCAGCACCCGCCGGTGAAGGGCGTCGCGTAACGCGCGACACCCCTCCCGGACACGAACGCCCCGCTCGCCCGAGCGGGGCGTTCGTCATATCAGCACGAGGTCGAGGTAGGCCTGCAGGGCGGCCGCGGCATCGATCGCGTCCGGCGCGTACAACCACTGCAGCTGGATGCCCTCCCAGAGCGCGATGACCGACGCCGCGGCGAGTGCCGGCTCCACTCCGGCGCGCAGCCGGCCCTGGTCGCGCAGGAGCTCGAAGGCGCGGGTGTAGTCCGCGCGGATGTCGCTGTAGCGGCCCGCGAAGTAGTCCCGGCCGGGGTGGTCGTCGGTGATCCCCTCGGCCGAGAGCACGCTGTAGAGGGCGATGAGGCCGGGGACGCGCTCGTTGGTCCTGGCGCGGTCGACGATGCTGTCGGGGAACGGGACGGCGGGGTTCAGCGACGCGGCATCGAGGGCACCGCCGAGCTCGTCACGCCGGGCGAGCACCGCGAGCAGGAGCTCCTCCTTGTCGGCGAAGTGGTGCTGGAGGCTGCTGAGCCCGATGCCGGCGGCGGCGGCGATCTCGCGGAGCGAGCTGCCGTGGTAGCCGCGGGTGGCGAAGACGCGGTAGGCCTCGTCCACGATCTGTGCGCGGCGGGCGGCGGTCTTGGCGTAGGGACCGCGGCGACCGTCGGTCGGCTCGGGCATGGCGCTCCTCGGAATTAGGTCACGTGCACTATTTTCAGCTACCGTCGATGCTAGTCCACACCGAAGGAGCCGCGACCCGTGCTGAGCCCGTCCTATCTCGCCGACACCGCGCCCGGGCGCGGCCCGCGCCGAGCGCCCCGATCCTGGCTGCGCAGCGACGCGCCGACGCTCTCGCTGAACGGCGACTGGCGGTTCCGGCTCTCACCCACCGCCGCCCTTGCCGATGACGTCGCGGATCCGGGCTTCGACGACAGCGGCTGGGACCTCCTCCCCGTCCCCGCGCACTGGGTGCTCGAGGGCGACGGCGCCTACGGCCGCCCGATCTACACGAACGTGCAGTATCCGTTCCCCCTCGACCCGCCGCACGTGCCGGACGAGAACCCGACCGGCGACTACCGCCGCGCCTTCACGCTCCCCGAGGGCTGGCCCGCGGACGCAGAGCTGGCGCTGCGGTTCGACGGCGTCGAGTCGATGTACCGGGTGTGGCTCAACGGCAGCGAGGTCGGCATCGGGACGGGCAGCCGCCTCGCCCAGGAGTTCGACGTGACGGCGCTCGTGCACCCGGGCGAGAACGTCCTCGCCGTGCGCGTGCACCAGTGGTCGGCCGCGAGCTACCTCGAGGACCAGGATCAGTGGTGGCTGCCCGGCATCTTCCGTGACGTCACCCTCGCAGCGCGACCGGTGGACGGTCTCGGCGACGTCTGGCTGCAGACCGGCTGGGCGGCGGGGAGCGGCTGGATCGAGCCCGAGATCGTCGCTGCCGAGGCGGCGTACCCCGTGCGGCTGAGCATCCCGGAGCTGGGCGTCGACACGGTCTGGACGCAGCCGGGCGAGGTCGCACGCGTGGAGGTCGGCGCCGTCGAGCCGTGGGCCGCGGAGACGCCGCGACTGTACGACGCGACCGTCTCGTCGACGGGAGAGACGGCGGAGCTGCGGGTCGGCTTCCGTTCCGTCGAGATCCGCGGCGACCGGTTCCTGGTCAACGGCGAACGTGTGGTCTTTCACGGGATGAACCGGCACGAGGCGCATCCTCTGCGCGGCCGCGTCTTCGACGAGGAGCACGCCCGCGAGGATCTGGCGCGCATGAAGCGGTTCAACGTCAACGCGATCCGCACCAGCCACTACCCGCCGCACCCGCGCCTCCTCGACCTGGCCGACGAGCTCGGGTTCTGGGTCATCCTGGAGTGCGACCTGGAGACGCACGGCTTCGAGCGCGCGGGCTGGGTGGGCAACCCCAGCGACGATCCGGCCTGGCGCGACGCCTATCTCGACCGGATCGAGCGGACCGTCGAGCGCGACAAGAACCACCCGAGCATCGTGCTGTGGTCGCTCGGCAACGAGTCGGGCACGGGCGCCAACCTGGCCGCCATGTCCGCCTGGGTGCACGCGCGCGACGCCGGCCGCCCGGTGCACTACGAGGGCGACTACACCGGCGCCTACACGGACGTGTACTCGCGCATGTACTCGACCGTGCCGGAGACGGAGCAGATCGGCACGGACGGCTCGACCTCACCCCTGCTCGGATGCACCCCCGCGCAGGGCGCGCGCCAGCGGACCAAGCCGTTCCTCCTCTGCGAGTACGCGCACGCCATGGGCAACGGCCCGGGAGCGCTCGACCAGTACGAGGCGCTCGTGGACGCGCACCCGCGCCTCCACGGTGGATTCGTGTGGGAGTGGCGGGACCACGGCATCCTGAGCCGCACCGCCGACGGCACGCCGTTCTACGCGTACGGCGGCGACTTCGGCGAGGTCGTGCACGACGGCAACTTCGTGATGGACGGGATGGTGCTGAGCGATGACACGCCCACGCCCGGCCTGCACGAGTTCGCCGCGGTCGTGGCCCCCGTCCGCTTCGCCTTCGACGGCACCGGCGTGACGATCGAGAACCGCCGTCACACCGCCTCCACGGCCGACCTGCGCTTCGCGTGGCGGGTGGAGCACGACGGTCGCTCGGTGGCGTCGGGGATCCTGGACGTGCCGGAGATCGCAGCCGGCACGTCGGCGCGCGTGGCCCTGCCCGAGATCACCGCGACGGAGGGCGCCGAGACCTGGCTGACGGTGGAGGCCGCGCTCGCCTCGGCCACCGCGTGGGCGCCGGAGGGCCACCTAATCGCCTCCGCTCAGCAGGACCGGACGCCCGCCGCGCCCGGGCGGACGGCACCTCCCGCGCCCCGCGTGACCGGCTGGCGCGACGCCGAGGGCACCCTATCCCTCGGCCCCGCGTCCTTCGAGGGCGGCCGGCTCGTGCGCCTCGCGGGTCGCCGCGTCGCCGGCCCCGTACTCGAGCTGTTCCGCGCCCCGACGGACAACGACGAGGGCGGCGCGTACAGCGACCCGGTCGGGAGCGACGAGAGCGTCCCCGGCGTCTCGAGCGCGTCCCTCTGGCGCGCGGAGGGTCTCGACCGCCTGGTCCATCGACTGGTCGCCGTGCAGGAGGCGCCGGGCGCCCTCCGCACGCTCACGCGCGTCTCCGCGGCCGACTCCGCGCGCTCGGTGAGCGTTGAGACCGTCTGGACGCTGGTCGACGACGAGCTCGAGCTGCGCGTCGAGATCGAGCCCTCCGCCGGCTGGCCGACCGTGCTGCCCCGCATCGGCGTGCGCTTCGACCTCCCGGACGGCGATGCACCGGTCGCGTCGGCCGAGTGGTTCGGCCTCGGGCCACGGGAGTCGTATCCCGACAGCATCCGCGCCGCCCGCGTCGGACGCTACACGGCGATCGTCGACGAGCTCTCGGTGCCGTACGCACGACCGCAGGAGACGGGCCACCGTTCCGCGATGCGGGAGCTCGCTCTCGACGGCCTGTCCGTGCGCGCCCTCCCGGACTCGCGCGGGCGCCGTCCCGGATTCGTCCTGTCGCGCCACACGCCGCAGCAGATCGCCGCGGCGACGCACCCGCACGAGCTGCCGGATTCGACGGCGACCCACCTGTTCATCGACGCCGCCCAGCACGGCCTCGGCTCGCGCGCCTGCGGCCCGGACGTGTGGCCGGAGTTCTCCCTGCGGCCGGAGGCTCGCACGCTGCGCCTGCGCTTCGGCGCCTGACCCGGATCGGCAGGACGCCGCTTCCCGGTGAGGAAGCGGCGTCCCGTCGGATCAGCGGTTGAGCGGCGTCATATCGGCGTAGCGGTCGCCGACGGGAGCGGCGACGGCGTCCAGGCGCTCGAGCTGCTCGGGGCTCAGCTGCACCTCCGTCGCCGCCACGTTCTGCTCCAGGTTCTCGACCCGGCGGGTGCCCGGGATCGGGACGATGTCGTCGCCCTTGGCGAGCAGCCAGGCCAGGGCCACCTGTCCGGCGGTCGCGCCGACCTCCCGCGCGACCGCGTCCACCTGCTCGACGATGCGGATGTTCGCCTCCAGGTTGTCGCCCTCGAAGCGCGGGTTGAAGCGGCGGAAGTCGTCGGGCGAGAGCTCGTCGAGCGAGCGGATGCTGCCGGTCAGGAAGCCGCGGCCGAGCGGCGAGTAGGGCACGAAGCCGATGCCGAGCTCGCGGACCGTGGGCAGCACCTCCGCCTCGGGGTCGCGCGTCCAGAGCGAGTACTCGGTCTGGACGGCCGTGACCGGGTGCACGGCGTCGGCGCGGCGGATCGTCTCCGGCGCGGCCTCCGAGAGACCGTAGTGGAGGATCTTGCCCTCCTCGATCAGCTCCTTCAGCGCGCCCACGGTCTCCTCGATCGGCGTGCCCGGATCCATCCGGTGCTGGTAGTAGAGGTCGATGCGGTCGGTGTTCAGCCGCTTGAGCGACCCCTCGACCGAGAGCCGCACGTTCTCCGCCGACCCGTCGAGGCCGCGCTCATCCTTCTGGCGGTGCAGGATGGTGCCGAACTTCGTGGCGATGACGACCTGGTCCCGCCGCCCGTCGGCGAAGGCGCGCGCCAGCAGCTCCTCGTTGGCGTAGGGGCCGTAGATCTCGGCGGTGTCGAAGAACGTCACGCCGAGGTCGATGGCGCGGTGCAGCGTCCGGATCGAGCCGGCGTCGTCCTCCCCCGCGCCGGTGTAGAACGCGGACATGCCCATGCAGCCGAGGCCCAGCTGCGAGACCTCGAGACGCTCGGTGCCCAGTGTGGTCTTCTTCATGCGTTCGCTTTCGCTTTCTTCTCGTAGAGACCGATCTTGTGGTCGATGGCGGCGAGGCTCGCCGTCATCTCCTCCAGCTGGCGCGCCACCGCCATGCGGTGCACGAGCAGCAGCTCGCGCCGCTCGTCGGTGGTCGCGTCCCCCTGCCTGGCCAGCTCGACGTAGCGCCGCATCACCGCGATCGGCATCGCGGTGGAGCGCAGCTTCGTGAGGAAGCCGACCCAGGTCAGGTCGGCCTCCGAGTAGCGGCGATGGGTGGAGGATGCGCGCTCGACGGGGCTCAACATGAGGCCCTCGCGCTCGTAATAGCGCAGGGTGTGCGTGGAGAGCCCGGTGCGCTCGGCGACGTCGGAGATCGACATCGCCGTGATGCTGTCGGTCATACCGCCACGATAGGACTTCGAGTGCACTCGAAGTCAAGCCGGAAGGGTCAGCCGTCGGCGTTGCGGCGCGTCAGCTCCTGCTCGGGCAGCGGGCGGGCGATCGGGACGCGGCTGCCGAGCACCTGGGCCACGAGGTCGCGGGCGATCTTCTGGGCCGTGAGTCCGGCCTCCTCGAGGATCTCGTCGCGGGTCGCGTGGTCGATGAACTCGTCCGGCAGGCCCAGCTCGTCGACCGCCGTGTCGATGCCGGCCTCGCGCAGATCCTGGCGGACCCGAGTGCCGATCCCGCCCACACGGATGCCGTCCTCGATGGTGACGACGATGCGGTGCTCCGCCGCCAGCTCCAGCACGCTCTTCGGCACGGGCACGACCCAGCGCGGGTCGACGACCGTCGCCCCGATCCCCTGCGCGGCGAGGCCGTCGGCGACCTTCAGCCCGAGGTCGGCCATCGGGCCGACGGTGACGAGCAGCACGTCCTTGCGCTCGTCGTCGCGGAGCACGTCCACGCCGTCCGGCAGGCGGCGGACCGCCGCGATGTCCGGCTGCACGCTGCCCTTCGGGAAGCGGAGGACGGTGGGAGCGTCGTCGACCGCGACGGCCTCGGCGAGCTCCTCGCGGAAGCGGGTCGCGTCGCGCGGCGCGGCCAGGCGGATGCCCGGCACGACCTGGAGGATCGCGAGGTCCCAGATGCCGTGATGGCTCGGCCCGTCGGGGCCGGTCACCCCGGCGCGGTCGAGCACGAAGGTCACGCCCGCCTTGTGCAGCGCGACGTCCATCAGCACCTGGTCGAAGGCGCGGTTGATGAAGGTGGCGTAGATCGCGACGACGGGGTGCAGGCCGCCGAAGGCCAGGCCGGCCGCGCTGGTGGCGGCGTGCTGCTCGGCGATCCCGACGTCGTGCACGCGGTCGGGGAAGCGCTCGGCGAACTTGTGGAGGCCGGTGGGGCGGAGCATCGCCGCCGTGATGCCGACGATCTTCGGGTCCTTCTCGGCGAGGGTGACGATCTCGTCCGCGAACACGCCAGTCCAGCTCGGCTTGCTCGAGCTGTCGATCGGCTCGCCGGTCTCGGGATCGATCTGGCCGACCGCGTGGAACTGGTCGGCCGCGTCCCGAAGGGCGGGCTCGTAGCCGCGCCCCTTCTGCGTGATGGCGTGCACGATGACCGGGGCGCCGTAGTTCTTCGCCTGCAGGAGGGCCTCCTGCATCGCCTGGATGTCGTGGCCGTGCACCGGCCCGATGTACTTGATGTCGAGGTTCGAGTACAGGGCCTCGTTGTTCGAGAACCGGCTGAGGAACCCGTGGAGGCCGCCGCGCACGCCGCGGTAGAACGACCGGCCGGGCGCGCCCAGCTTGTCGAACGCACGCTGGCTGGTGAGGTACAAGTTGCGATACGCGCGCCTGGTCCGCACCGTGTTGAGGAAGCGCGCCATCCCGCCGATCGTCGGCGCGTAGGAGCGGCCGTTGTCGTTGACGACGATGATCAGCTTGCGGTTGTTGTCGTCGGAGATGTTGTTGAGCGCCTCCCACGTCATCCCGCCCGTGAGGGCGCCGTCGCCGACGACGGCGATGACGTGGCGGTCGCTCTGCCCGGTCATCTCGAAGGCGCGGGAGATCCCGTCCGCCCAGGAGAGCGAGGACGACGCGTGCGAGCTCTCGACGATGTCGTGCTCCGACTCCGACCGCTGCGGGTAGCCGGCGAGGCCGCCCTTCTGCCGCAGCTGCGAGAAGTCCTGCCGCCCGGTCAGCAGCTTGTGGACGTACGACTGGTGTCCGGTGTCGAACACCACCGCGTCACGCGGGGAGTCGAACACGCGGTGGATGGCGATCGTCGTCTCGACCACGCCCAGGTTCGGGCCGAGGTGCCCGCCGGTCTTGGCCACGTTCGCGACGAGGAACGCACGGACTTCCGCGGCCAGCTGGTCGAGCTCCCGGTCCGTGAGCCGGTCGAGATCGCGCGGCTCGTGGATCGTTTCGAGGATGCTCATGAATTCGAGTGTAGAGCCGGTGAATCGAGAGGAGGCTCGGAACCGACGATTCCGAGCCTCCCCTTGACAACCTTCTGGCTACACGAGGCTCCGCAGCACGTACTGCAGGATGCCGCCGTTGCGGTAGTAGTCGGCCTCACCGGGGGTGTCGATGCGGACGACGGCGTCGAACTCGATCGTCTGCTTGCCCGCGGGCGAGTCGGAGCTCGGCTCGGCGACGACGTGGACGGTCTTCGGCGTGCGGCCCTCGTTCAGCTCCTCGAGGCCCGAGATCGAGACGACCTCGGTGCCGTCGAGGCCGAGCGACGCCCAGCTCTCACCGGCGGGGAACTGCAGCGGGACGACGCCCATGCCGATGAGGTTCGAGCGGTGGATGCGCTCGAAGCTCTCGGTGATGACCGCGCGGACGCCGAGGAGGCTGGTGCCCTTCGCCGCCCAGTCGCGCGACGAGCCGGAGCCGTACTCCTTGCCGCCGAAGATGACGAGCGGGGTGCCCTGCGCCTGGTAGTTCTGCGACGCGTCGTAGATGAACGACTGCGGGCCGCCCTCCTGGGTGAAGTCGCGGGTGTAGCCGCCCTCCACGCCGTCCAGGAGCTGGTTCTTCAGGCGGATGTTCGCGAAGGTGCCGCGGATCATCACCTCGTGGTTGCCGCGGCGCGAGCCGTAGGAGTTGAAGTCCTTGCGGTCGATGCCGTGCTCGGCGAGGTAGCGGCCCGCGGGGCTGTCGGCCTTGATGTTGCCGGCCGGGCTGATGTGGTCGGTGGTGACCGAGTCGCCCAGCTTGGCGAGCACGCGGGCGCCCGCGATGTCGGTGACCGGGGTGGTCTCGAGCGTCATGCCCTCGAAGTACGGGGGCTTGCGCACGTAGGTCGACTTCTCGTCCCACTCGAAGACCGAGCCGGTCGGGGTCGGCAGCGACTTCCAGCGCTCGTCGCCCTCGAAGACCGAGGAGTACTGGTGGGTGAACATGCCCTCGTTGATGGAGGAGTCGATCGTCTCCTGCACCTCGGCGGCGTCCGGCCAGATGTCCTTCAGGAACACGTCGTTCCCGTCGGTGTCCGTGCCGAGCGCGTCGGTCTCGAAGTCGAAGTTCATCGAGCCGGCGAGCGCGTAGGCGATGACGAGCGGCGGGCTCGCCAGGTAGTTCATCTTCACGTCGGGGTTGATGCGGCCCTCGAAGTTGCGGTTGCCCGAGAGCACCGCGGTGACGGCGAGGTCGCTGTCGTTGACCGCCTGCGAGATCTCGTCGAGCAGCGGGCCCGAGTTGCCGATGCAGGTGGTGCAGCCGTAGCCGACCGTGTAGAAGCCGAGCGCCTCGAGGTCCTTGGTCAGGCCGGCCTTCTCGTAGTAGTCGGTGACGACCTTCGAGCCCGGGGCCAGCGTGGTCTTGACCCACGGCTTCGCCTTGAGGCCCTTCTGCGCCGCGTTGCGGGCGAGGAGCCCGGCGGCGAGCATGACCGACGGGTTCGACGTGTTGGTGCACGACGTGATGGCCGCGATCGCGACGGCGCCGTGGTCGATCACGAAGCTGTCGCCGCTCTCGGAGAGGGTGACCGGCGTCGGGTTCGACGCGGTCTTCGGCGCGTGGCTGTGGTGGCTGTGCGTGTGGATGCTGCGCGCGTCCTCCGGCTGCAGCTCACCCGGGTCGGAGGCCGGGAACGACTCCGCGATGGTGAGGTCGACCAGGTCGTGCGAGACGTCCGCGTAGTCGTTGAGGTCCTTCTCGAACTGGTCCTTGGCCTCGCTCAGCTCGATGCGGTCCTGCGGACGCTTCGGGCCGGCGATGGACGGGACGACGGTCGAGAGGTCGAGCTCGAGATACTCGGAGAACACCGGCTCGTTCGCCGGGTCGTGCCACAGGCTCTGCGCCTTGGAGTACTCCTCGACGAGCTTCACCTGCTCCTCGTCGCGGCCGGTGAGGCGGAGGTAGTCGAGCGTCACGTCGTCGATCGGGAACATGGCGGCGGTGGAGCCGAACTCCGGGCTCATGTTGCCGATGGTGGCGCGGTTGGCCAGCGGGACCTCCGCGACGCCGGCGCCGTAGAACTCGACGAACTTGCCGACCACGCCGTGCTTGCGCAGCATCTGCGTGATGGTGAGCACGACGTCGGTCGCGGTCACGCCGGTCGGGATGGCGCCGGTCAGCTTGAAGCCGACGACCTTGGGGATGAGCATGGAGACGGGCTGGCCCAGCATGGCCGCCTCGGCCTCGATGCCGCCGACGCCCCAACCGAGCACGCCGAGGCCGTTGACCATGGTGGTGTGCGAGTCGGTGCCGACGCAGGTGTCGGGGTAGGCCTGCAGCTCGCCGCCGACCTCACGCGTCATGGTGACGCGCGCCAGGTACTCGATGTTCACCTGGTGGACGATGCCGGTGCCCGGCGGGACGACCTTGAAGTCGTCGAACGCGGTCTGACCCCAGCGGAGGAACTGGTAGCGCTCGCCGTTGCGCTCGTACTCGATGTCGGTGTTGCGCTCCAGCGCGTCCGGCTGGCCGAAGA
The DNA here is from genome assembly GCA_023390155.1 of Actinomycetes bacterium. Taxonomy (GTDB): domain Bacteria; phylum Actinomycetota; class Actinomycetes; order Actinomycetales; family Microbacteriaceae; genus Leifsonia. The sequence continues at coordinate 13,461 of JAEWDJ010000218.1, forward strand.
GGTCGGCGATGACGGAGTGGTCGATGACCATCTCGGCCGGGGCGAGCGGGTTGATCTTCTTCGGGTCGCCGCCGAGCGCCGACACGGCCTCGCGCATCGTGGCGAGGTCGACGATGCAGGGCACGCCGGTGAAGTCCTGCATGATGACGCGGGCCGGGGTGAACTGGATCTCGGTGTCCGGCTCGGCCGTCGGATCCCACGAGCCGAGCGCGCGGATGTGGTCCGCGGTGATGTTGGCGCCGTCTTCGGTGCGCAGGAGGTTCTCCAGCAGCACCTTGAGGCTGAACGGCAGCTTCTTGTAGCCGTCGACGGTGTCGATCCGGAAGATCGTGTAATCCTTCGATCCGACGGTCAGGGTGCTTTTCGCACCGAAGCTGCCGAACGCGGAACTTGTAGTCGCTGACACGTTGCCCTCTCCTTCATCGGCAGGCGCTGTAACGCGAGCCTCATCCATCTTGGTTGTCCGTCGAAGCGTGTTTCCAGCAAGGTAAGCCTAAGTCGTCGGCACCGGGATTTATCTTGACGTCAAGATAAAATCTACCACGTTCACTGCCGGTCGAAGACCAGGCCGCGCCGCTTCGCGAACCGGTAGAACAGCTCGATCCCGGCGGCGCCGACCGCCCCGACCGCGAGCCCCCAGAGCAACGGCCACGACAGCGACAGATGCATCTGAAAGAAGTCGGCGGTGAACGGGATGACGCACACCAGCACGAACGCGGCGGCGACCGCGCCGAGGAGCGCCCAGCGTGGTCCGCTGAGCGGTCGCGTCAGCACGCACAGGATCCACAGCGACACGCAGAACAGGGTGACCGTCGCGACGCTGCGCGCCTCGTGCAACGGCAGCGAACGGTACAGCGGCGCATAGGAGGCGACGGCGGCGAGTCCCGCGATGACGCCCGTCGGGACCGAGTACTTCAGGATGCGCGGCAGCACGCCGGGCGTGTAGATCCGTCGGTTCGGCGCCAGCGCCAGGAAGAAGGAGGGGATGCCGATCGCGAGCGATGACACCAGCGTCAGCTGCCGGGGCAGGAACGGGAAGGGCCACAGCACCACGGCGCTGACCAGAGCGAGCAGGATGCCGTACACGGTCTTCGCCAGGAAGATGTTCGAGACCCGCTCGACGTTGGCGATCACGCGGCGGCCGGAGGCCAGCACCCCGGGCAGCCGGTCGAACCGGTTGTCCAGCAGCACCAGCCGCGAGACCGCCTTGGTGGCGGCCGTCGCCGAGCCCATCGCGATGCCGAGGTTCGCGTCCTTGATCGCCATGGCGTCGTTCACCCCGTCGCCCGTCATCGCGACGACACGGCCCTGGGAGCGCAGGAGCCCGACCGCGGTCCGCTTCTGCTCCGGGCTCACCCGGCCGAGGACGTCCGCGGTGCGCAGCGCCTCGTCGAGCTGCTCGTCGGTGGTGAGCGCCGAGGCGTCGACCGCCTCCCCCGGCAGCCGCAGCTCGCGCGCGATCGCGCCGACCGTCACGGGGTTGTCGCCCGACATCACGACGACCCGCACGTCCTGCTCCGCGAAGTAGCCGAGGGTGTCGCGCGCCTCGGGCCGAAGGGTCTCGCCCAGCACCACCAGGGTCGCCGGCTCCAGGTCGATGCCGGCGAGAGCGACCTGGGCGCCCTCCGGGAGCGGCCCGACCGCCCGTACGAGGGCGAGCGTGCGCCGACCGGTCGCGGCCACCTCGGTCGCTCGGGCGAGCTCCCGAGGGTGGTCGACGAGCACGCGCTCCGGGGCGCCGAGCACCCAGGAGCTCTCGACGCCTCCCGAGCGCAGCACCACGCCGCTGTACTTCGTGGCGGAGCTGAACGGGATGCGCCGCACGACCTCGAAGGCGTCGCTCTGGAACCGGCTCGCCAGGATGCCGGCCGTCGCGTTGCCCGCGTCATCGGAGCCGAACGCCGCGAGCGCGACGTCGGCCTCCGCCCCCGGCACGGCGTCGCCCAGGGGCTCGGTGCCCTCCAGCTCCAGTTCGCCGCTCGTGAGGGTGCCGGTCTTGTCGAGGCACAGCACGTCGACGCGGGCGAGCACCTCGACCGCGGCGAGCTCCTGCACCAGCACCTTGCGCGACGCCAGCTGGATCGCGGCGACGCCGAACGCGAGGCTCGTGAGCAGCACGAGGCCCTCGGGGATCATCCCGACCACCGCGGCGACGGCGTCGACGAGCGCGCGACGCCAGCGATCGTCGGTGAACAGCTCGTCGAACCCGCCGTACGCGAGCACGCGTCCGACGAGTGTGACGAGGATGACCGGCCCGAGGATCCAGGAGAGGTAGACGAGGATGCGGTTGGTGGCGTCCCGCAGCTCCGAGTGGACGAGGGAGTGACGCTTGATCTCGCTCGTGAGCTTGCTGGCGTAGGAGTCCGCGCCGACCGCCGTCACCACCGCATAGCCGGTCCCGGTGACGACGTGCGAGCCGGAGAGCAGCTGAGCGCCGGCATCCTTGAACACCGGGTCCGACTCCCCCGTCAGGAGCGATTCGTCCAGCGCAAGGCCGGTGCTCTCGGAGACGACGGCGTCGGCCGGGATCTGGTCGCCCGGCCGCAGCACGAGGAGGTCGTCGAGCACGACGTCCTCGAGGGGCACCGCCACGACCTGGCCGTCGCGCCGCACCCGGCTCTCGGGCGCCGCGAGCAGGGCGGCACGATCGAGCACGAGCTTGGCGCGCACCTCCTGCACGATGCCGATGAGCGCGTTGGCGACGACGACGCCGTAGAAGAAGCCGTCGCGGAGGTCGCCGAGGAGCACCACCGCGACGAAGCACACGGTGAGGATGCCGTTGAACAGCGTGAAGATGTTCTCGCGGAGGATGTCGCCGACCGATCGCGAGCTCGCCTGCCGCTGGGCGTTGTGCCGCCCGTCCGCGCGACGCTGCGCGACCTCGGCAGCGGTCAATCCGTCCTTCACGCGTGCGTCGGTCATGCGTCCCCCGAGGTGGTCGGTCGGCCTACGTGCCAGCCGGCTTCGGCGGCGTCTTCTGAGGTGGCGTCTTCTGCGGGAACTGGCCACGCACGACGAAATAGGTCACGAGCAGCAGCGGTGCATAGAGAGGCACCCCCATGAGGAGCTTGGTCAGCGCGAGCGCGCTGGTCGCCTCCGGAGTGTGCGCCAGATAAAGAGGTACCTGCACGAGCAGCCGGGCCGCGAACAGCAGGAACCAGAGGAACGTGAGCGCCTGCATGACCCGGAACTTCGAGCGGACGCTCCGCCAGGCGAGCCCGTCGCCCATCAGGTAGCCCGCCGCCAGCCCGATCAGCGGCCATCGGACGAGGATCGAGATGAGGAGGGCGGCGCCGTACGCGGCGTTGGTCCAGATCCCGAGGAGGAAGTTGTCCTCTCCGCGGCCGGTGATCAACGCCAGGATGGCGGAGACGCCGACCCCGATCAGCCCGGCGATCGCCTGCGTCACCGGCGTCTTGCCGACGATGCGCACCACCGTGAAGATCACGGCGACGAGCACCGAGCAGCCGATCGACAGGGGCACGTTCTGCGTGAAGGTGAAGAGGATGAGGAATACGAGGCCGGGGAGGATGGTCTCGGCAAGCCCGCGCACTCCGCCGAGCGCGCCGAGCAGCGCCGTCCCGGTCGGGGTCTCGCCCTCCGTGAGCTGGCCGAGACCCGACTTGCGCGCCGCGCGGGCGAGGCTCTCGCCGATGCTGGCTGCGACCTCGTCGCCCTGCTCTCGGCCGCCCTCGGGCTCGTTCGCGGGCGTGCGGGGTTCCTGCTCTGCCATGCGCGCCTACAGGGAGGTGTAGCTGTTGTCGCTGCCGGCCGACGGCGCGGCGGGCATCCGCAGCGGGATGAGGTCGCGCGGCGGCATCGGCACCGAACCGCGCACCACGACGATGCTGCGGAAGAGGTCCTCGACGAGCGCGGCGGCCTCCGGCTTGATGGCGGCGTCACCCGCGATCACCCCGCGGAGGAACCAGCGCGGGCCGTCGACGCCGATGAAGCGGGCGACGCGTGTCTCGCCGGGCTGGCCCTGTGGTGCGGCGACCGGGATCTCCGCGATCAGCTCGGGACCGAAGACGCCGTCGCGCTCGCTGATGCGACCGCCCTGGCGCTCGACCTGCTCGGCGATCTGGCCGCGGATCTCGTGCCACAGCCCGCTCGAGCGGGGAGCGGCGAACGGCTGGACCTGCAGGGTGGAGTTCGCGTAGTCGAGGCCGACGGCGACGACGCGCTGGGACTCCTCCTCGACCTCCAGGCGCAGGTGCAGGCCCTCGCGCGGGAGGATCTTGACACCGCCGAGGTCGACATAGGGCCGGACCGGGTTGGCCTCGCTCTCGTCGAGCGGCCCCTCGGTCTCCCGGTCCTCCGGCGCCGACTTCGCGTCGTCCGGGGTCTCCTGCGCCTCCGGAGCGTCGACGCCCTCGGCCTCGATCTCCTCCGGGGTGTCGCTGGTGTCGCTCAAGCGTGGTCTCCTGACTGGGTCACGGTGTAGCCGGACGAGCCGAAGCCCGCAGTGCCGCGGTGGCTGTCCGGGAGGGTGTCGACGGGGATGAACCGCGCCCGCGTGACCGGCATGACGATCAGCTGGGCGATCCGGTCGCCGACGGCGATATCGTACGGCATCGACCTGTCCGTGTTGAGGACGGTCACGCGGATCTCGCCGCGGTAGCCCGCGTCGACGGTGCCCGGCGAGTTCACGATGGTGATGCCGTGGCGCATGGCCAGTCCGCTGCGCGGGACCACGAACGCGGCGTAGCCCTCGGGCAGCGCGATCGAGACGCCCGTGGCGACCGTGTGCCGCTCGCCGGGGCCGAGCGTCACGGCCTCGGCCGCGCACAGGTCCGCTCCGGCGTCGCCCGGGTGGGCGTAGGCGGGGAGCAGCTCGGCGATGATCGGGACGTCGACGGAATCGGTCACGTGTCGAGGGTAGTGCAGAAGTCTGATCGAATAGGTCCATGGACCTCTACCGTGAGCGGCTCTGGGCGACCCCCTGGCTCTTCATCTCGACCCTGCTCGTCATCCCCGCCGTCATGCTCGTCTTCGCGCCGATCAACTTCACGGTGGGCGTCGTCCTGGCCATCGTCTTCTACGCGGCGATCGCGGTCGCGCTCCTCGTCTCCGCGCCGACCGTGCGGGTGACGGAGCAGGAGCTGATCGCCGGCCGGGCGAGCATCCCCCTCGCGCTCACGGGCGCTCCCCTGGCCTTCACCGGGGACGCCGCGACCCTCGAGCGCGGCCAGCGGCTCGACGCGCGCGCCTGGCTCCTCATCCGCGGCTGGATCAAGCCCGTGGTCAAGGTTCCGGTGGCGGATGCGAACGACCCGACTCCGTACTGGCTCCTCTCAACAAGAAACCCGGACCGACTGGTCCGGGTTCTCGAGGAGGCCCGTCAGCGTTCCGCGGAACGCTGACGTCAGCCGTGGGGCGCGTCGCTCAGGCGGCGCACTCCACGCAGATCGGTCCGAGCTTGCTCTCGTGATCGATCTGCGACCGGTGCTTCACCAGGAAGCAGCTCACGCAGGTGAACTCGTCCGCCTGCGGGGGCAGCACCACGACATCGAGGTCGAGGTCCGAGAGGTCGGCACCGGGGAGCTCGTAGCCACCGGGGTTGTCGGCGTCCTCGACGTCGACAACGCCGGACATCTTGTCCGGAACTCGCTCCTTGAGGGCCTCGATCGACTCGGAGTCGTCCTCGGTCTTCCGCGGTGCGTCGTAATCCGTTGCCATGCCCATCCACTTCTCGTGCGTAACGGCCGATTCTCGCAATCGGCGGCGATAGTTTGCATCAATCGCCGGGGAATAGCAAAACCACTCGGGAGCCTCTCAGCGATTGCGGAGGTATCAACTTCCGGCACGCCCGGCGTATTCCCCGAGACACCCCCGTTCTCGTGGCATCCTGACCCGGTACGCACGCGAGTTCGGAAGGCAATCCACATGCAGGATTTGAAGGTCATCGGGGTCGAGAACGGTGCGATCGTCGCCGTCGGCGACGACGGTGAGCGATTCCGCATCGCCGTCGACGACGCCCTGCAGTCGAAGATCCGCCAGGTGCGGCAGCAGACCTCTGCGGAGGGGGTCAAGCTGTCGCCGCGCGAGGTCCAGGCGCACATCCGCTCCGGCATGTCCGCGGAGGACGTCGCCGCCGTCACGGGCGCCCCGCTGGAGTACGTGCAGCGGTTCGAGGGCCCCATCGTCGCCGAGCGCGAGCACATCGTCGCCAGCGCGCTCAGCGTGCCGGTCCGCACCGCGGTCGAGGTCGACCCGCTGGGCGAACCCGACACGTTCGGCTCCGTCATCCGCGACCGTCTCGCCTCCCTCGGCGTCTCGGGCGAGCGCTGGGCGAGCTGGAAGGACAGCGAGACCGGCTGGATCGTCAAGCTGGAGTTCACCGCCGACGAGATCGACCACGACGCGCGCTGGTCGTACGACGCGCGCAAGCACGGCCTCTCCCCGCTCAACTCGGAGGCAACCACGCTCTCCCAGGCGGGCGAGCTGCGTGGCGGCGCCCTGATCCCGCGTCTGCGGGCGGTGCTGCCGGACGAGGGCGAGCCCGACACGTCGCGCTTCGACAGCGGCGCCTTCACCTTCCCCGAGCCGGTCGCCGACCTCCTCGGCCCCGAGATCACCACGCCCATCGAGCCGCTGACCGCGGGCCGCGCCGGCGTCGGCAACTCCATCGCCGTCTCCGCCATCAAGCGCGCCGACGACGAGACCCCGCGGGACCTGCACCAGACCGCCGACCTGCTGGAGGCGCTGCGCCGCCGCCGCGGCGAGCGGGAGGCCGCGACCTACGACGA
>JAEWDJ010000221.1 GCA_023390155.1 Actinomycetes bacterium
TGACCGGCCGGTCCCCGCGGTGCGCCCGGTACAGGCCGAGCGCAGCGGCGGCGGTCTCCGTGGAGATCAGCGGATCGATCACGATGACGCCGGTCTCCCCCTCGACGAACGTGATGTTCGACAGGTCGAGCCCGCGCACCTGGTAGATGCCGTCGACCACCTCGTAGAGTCCCTGCCGTGCCACCAGCTGCGACTGCCGCCAGAGGCTCGGGTGCACCGTGTCGGGCGCGTCCCCGCGGAGGAACGCCTGATAGGAGTCGTTGTCCCAGACCACCCGCCCGTCCGCATCGTGCACCACGCCCGGCTCCAGCGAGGCGATCCAGCCCCGGTCCGCGTCCTCGAAATCGCCCATCCCGCTCGTCCTCTCGTCCGTCTGACTACCCGGCGGCCTTCGCCTGCACGCTCAGATCCCCGCCGCCCTCCACCGTCAGCCTCCGGCCGACCCGCACCAGCTGCGGTTCGTCCGAGAACCCGCCCGCGAAGAGCGCCTCCCCCTTGCGGAAGGTGGGCGACTGCTCCAGCACCGCCGGCGGCACGAAACCGAACACGTCGGCGATCTCGGCGAGGTCGCGCGGCGCGTTCATCCGCATCAGCCCGAGGTTGTCGCACTGCGAGAGCACGTTCGGGTGGATCTTCGTCGGCCGCTGGGTCGACAGGAACAGCCAGAGCCCGAACTTGCGGCCCTCCGCGGCGATCTGGATGATCTGCTCGGTGAGCTGCGCCTCGATGTCGTTGCGCGGCTCCGGCGGGAAGAAGTTGTGCGCCTCGTCGATCACGATGAGGAGCGGCCGGCGCTCCATGCGGTGCTCCCAGAGGTGTTCCAGCACGCAGAGCGCGGCCGCCTGCGGTTCACCGGTGTGCGAGAACCCGCCGACGTCGAGCACGGTCACGCGCGGGCGTTCGTCGAGCACGTCGACCACGGAGGAGCGCCCGAGCGACCAGAGCGGCCACTCCAGGATCTCGAGGTTGTCGATCCGCAGGCCCAGGCGCCGCCGCGCGGGGTCGTCGGAGGCGAAGAGCTTGTCGAGGAAGCCGATCTTCTCGTAGTGGTCGGCGTTCTTGTCGAGGTGCAGGAGCGCGTTGTACTCCTCCTCGTCGGCGATCGGGTCGAGGCGGCCGACGGCGGCCTGCGAGCGCACGCTCAGATCGACGTAGCGGGCGTGCAACTGCGGCTCCTGGGGGGTGCTGCTGTGGAAGACGCGGACGTCCGTGCCCGCGTAGCGCGCCGCCTGCTCGGGATCGGCGTCCTCGCGCGTGCGGGCGAGGTGCACGAAGTCGGCGTTCGGGTCGAGCACGGCGACCGGCAGCTCGGTCTCCAGGAGGAGCTGCTCCAGCACGACGCCGAGGGCGTAGGTCTTGCCCGACCCGCTCTGCCCGCACCAGAAGGTGTGGCGATTGAACCGGGAGCCGTCGATGACGGCGGGCCGCTCGGGCGCATCCACCAGCGTGCCGATCGTCAGCGGGATCATCGCGTCGCGTCCATGCCGGGCCCCTTCCCTCTGCCGCGATGGTAGCCAGCGCGACGGGCGGCGCACCAGACCCGGCGTGAGCGGCCGGCGATGCGATCGGCCGGCGGCTCAGCGCGCCAGCGGGCGCAGCGTCTCGGGCAGCGGGAACGGCAGCGTGTAGAACAGCTGGGGCGCGCCGACCGCGCCGAAGTCGTCCTGCTTCGCGACGATCCGGGTGGGGCTCACCTCGGCCAGGCGCACGCGTAGCCAGCTGCCGTCGTCGAGGCGGAGCTCGTACAGGTCGGCCAGGTAGCCGATGCCGGCACGCTCCAGGGTCTCCTCCGCGGTCAGCCAGTCGACGGCATCCGCGAGGTCGCGGCCCAGCAGGTCGACGGGCACGAAGCCGTCGCCCTCGGGACGCATCCATCCCACCCGCTCGCCGTCCGCCCTGCGGTGCTCGATCCAGTCCTCCATGCGGTCTAACCTATCGGCGGCCGCGCGGCTATGATGAGCGCGCCCGGGCCCCTGGCGGCACGGACGGCTCGCTAGGACGCGAGGAGGGTGGAGCATGCAGATCGACACCGTCGGCCCCCGGGCCGAGACACCGCTCGACGAGGAGGAGCTCCGCGAGGCGGGGCGGGCCGCACGCGAGATCCTGCCGCGCTCGGCCCACGCCGAGTACACGCCGCTGCCGGGCCGCGACCCGCTCGGCATCCTCGCCACGCAGCACGAGGCCCGGCTGCAGTGGCTGATCGACCTCCGGGTGGAGCGGATGAGCACCGACGCGTTCGCGTTCTACCGCGGCACCGCGGCGCTCCAGGTCGCCGACCTCGCCGGCGCCCCCACGACCGGCGCGGAGGTCGTCATCTGCGGCGACGCCCACCTGTCCAACTTCGGCATGTTCCGCTCGCCCGAGAACGCGATGGTCTTCGACATCAACGACTTCGACGAGTCGACGGTGGGCCCGTGGGAGTGGGACCTGAAGCGCCTGCTCTGCAGCGTCGTGATCGCCGGGCGCTCGCTCGGCGCACCCGAGGAGGAGTCGGTCGCGGTCGCGGAGGACGCGGCGCGGTCGTACCGCGACTGGCTCGCCCGCTCGCTGCGGCACACGGTGCGCGAGCGCTACTTCCGTCCCACCTCGGTGAACGAGCGCCACCGGCGGCTGAACCCCGAGACCGAGCGGATGATCCAGGAGGTGGCCCGCGCCTCCGGCAAGCGCACCAGCCAGCGCGTCGCCCGGCGGGCGCTCGAGCCCGACGGCGCGGGCGGCCTGCGGTTCATCGACCGGCCGCCGATCCTGCAGCGCGCCGAGCCCGAGATCCGCGAGCTCGCCGACGCCGCCTTCCACCGCTACCGCGAGACGGTCCCGCCGAACGTCGCGCTGCTGCTGTCGCAGTACCGGGTGCTCGACGTCGCGCGCCGCGTCGTGGGCGTGGGCAGCGTCGGGACGCGCTGCTTCATCCTGGCGCTGCGGGGTCCACTGGAGGAGACGCTCATCCTGCAGCTGAAGGAGGCGGGGCCCTCGGTCGTCGAGCAGTTCGGCGGGGTCTCCCCGCTGCCCGGCTACCTCGACCCGGCGCTGCTGCCGAAGCAGCAGGGCTATCGCGTCGTCGCGTGCCAGCGCATCCTGCAGGCCGTCTCCGACCCGTTCCTCGGGTTCCTGGAGGAACAGGGCTTCACCTTCTACATGCGCCTGTTCCGCAACCGGAACGCGTCGTTCGAGATCCCCGCCATGAGCCCGGTGCAGTTCAGCGACTACGCCCGCACGTGCGCCGTCGTGCTCGCGCGCGCGCACGCACGCTCGCCCAAGGCCGCGTTCGTCTCGGGCTACCTCGGCGGCGGCGACGCCTTCCCGCGCGCGGCGGCGCGCTGGTCGTCGGCGTACGCCGATCAGGCGCAGCGCGACTACGACGCGTTCGTCGACGCGGCGCACGCGGGACGGTTCCGGGTCGGCTGACGC
>JAEWDJ010000228.1 GCA_023390155.1 Actinomycetes bacterium
ACGAGGCGTCGACCCTCGTCCCGCTGATCGACCTGCCCGAGCCGCACACCCCGGTCGAGGCCGCGCCGCGTCCCTCCGCGGAGGAGACGGAGCTGCTGCTCGACTCGGTGCTCGACGCCCTCCCGGCCCCGAAGGAGCCGGGACAGGGCCGCAGCCGCAGCCGTCGGGCCAGCACCGCGGTCATCGCCGGCGGGGAGATCGCCCGCCCCACCGAGTGATCACCGGCACCGCACGCTGAACGGACGGCCGCGCCCACCTCGATCGCGAGGAGGCGCGGCCGTCCGCGTTCAGTGTCGCCGCACGCGGTCCCGGGCCTTGACCCGCAGTCCGCTCGCGATCAGGCGCGTCACGAGCTCCTTGCCGGGCACGGCGACCGCCCCGGCGGCGACCAGCTCGTCGTACCGGCGGTCGGGGACATCGTAGTGATCCCGGTCGAACGCGCGCGCGGGGACGTCGTTGGCCGATGCGAACGCGTGGAGCTCGTCGAGCGACGCGTCGCTGACCAGATGCGACCACAACATGCCGTGTGCGGGCCATGCCGGGGGATCGATCAAGACCGTCATACAATGATTGTAGGAACGGCGCCATCGATGGTGCCGCACGGTCTCGGAGCCCCCTCGCTGATTTGACGAGAAGAGCGGCCTCGGGTAAAGTTGACCGCTGGTGTGTGTAGGGCGTCGCCCGCATCGCGCCCACGGTTTTCTGAGAGCCGCCCCCGCTCCGCGGTGCGGTCGGACTCGCCAGTGACTTCCGAGAACAGTAAGAGTAGGACCAGGTCCGGGCCGCATGGCCGCCGGGAGCTGTTCCCCGACGAAAAGGTACTGAAAGTGGTTTACGCAGTTGTGCGCGCCGGTGGCCGGCAGGAGAAGGTCGAGGTCGGCACCATCGTCACGATGGACCGCATCAAGGCCGACAAGGACGGCAACGTCGAGCTGGCTGCGGTGCTGCTTGTCGACGGTGACAAGATCACCTCGGACGCCAAGTCCCTCGCCAAGGTGAAGGTCACGGCCGAGGTCCTGAACGACCTGCGCGGTCCGAAGATCGTCATCCAGAAGTTCAAGAACAAGACCGGCTACAAGAAGCGCCAGGGCCACCGTCAGGAGCTCACGCGCGTCAAGATCACCGGCATCAAGTAGCCGACCCGGACCTCCCGAGGAGAAGAAGACATGGCACACAAAAAGGGAGCGAGCTCCACTCGCAACGGCCGCGACTCGAACGCCCAGCGTCTCGGCGTGAAGCGCTTCGGCGGCCAGACCGTCAACGCCGGTGAGATCCTGGTCCGCCAGCGCGGCACCCACTTCCACCCCGGCGTGAACGTCGGCCGTGGCGGCGACGACACCCTGTTCGCCCTCGCGGCGGGCGCCGTCGAATTCGGCAACAAGGGCGGCCGCAAGGTCGTCAACATCGTGGCGGTCGAGGCGTAGCCTCCACCACCAGCACCACTTTCCGGATGGGCGGGCTTCGGCCCGCCCATCCGCCGTTTGAGAGACGGTCCGTCGAGGACCCGGATCCGCGGAGGATCCAGTAGGGAGCACCACATGGCGACGTTCGTGGATCGCGTGACGTTGCATCTGCGCGCCGGCAACGGCGGCAACGGGTGCGTCTCGGTCCGGCGCGAGAAGTTCAAGCCGCTCGCCGGCCCCGACGGCGGCAACGGCGGCAACGGCGGCGACATCGTGCTCGTCGCCGACCCGCAGGTGACGACCCTGCTCGGCTACCACCGGCACCCGCACCGGTCGAGCGACAACGGCGGCTTCGGGATGGGCGACCACCGCAGCGGCCACACGGGCGAGGACCTCGAGCTGCCCGTGCCCGTCGGCACCGTCGTCAAGAGCGAGTCCGGCGAGGAGCTGGCCGACCTGACCGAGCCCGGGATGCGCTACGTCGCGGCCCCCGGCGGCATCGGCGGCCTCGGCAACGCCGCGCTGGCGAACCCGAAGCGCAAGGCGCCCGGCTTCGCCCTACTCGGCACTCCCGGCTGGGAGGGCGACATCCGGCTCGAGCTGAAGACCGTCGCCGACGTCGCCCTCGTCGGCTACCCGTCGGCCGGCAAGTCGAGCCTCATCGCGGCACTCTCCGCCGCCAAGCCGAAGATCGCCGACTACCCGTTCACGACCCTCCACCCGAACCTCGGCGTGGTGCAGGCGGGAGAGGTGCGCTACACCGTCGCCGATGTGCCCGGGCTGATCGAGGGCGCCAGCGAGGGCAAGGGGCTCGGGCTCGAGTTCCTGCGCCACGTGGAGCGCTGCTCGGCCCTCCTGCACGTGCTCGACTGCGCGACGCTCGAGCCCGGCCGCGACCCGCTGAGCGACCTCGAGGTCATCCTCGCGGAGCTCGCCGCGTACCCGGTGCCCGACGGGCAGCTCCCGCTGCTCGAGCGGCCCCAGCTGATCGCCCTCAACAAGATCGACGTCCCCGACGCGCGGGAGCTGGCCGACTTCGTCCGGCCGGACCTCGAGGCGCGAGGCTACCGGGTCTTCGAGATCTCGACCGTCAGCCACGAAGGCCTGCGCCCGCTGTCGTTCGCCCTGGCGGAGCTCGTCGAGTCCGCGCGCCGCGAGCAGGCGGCGCTGGAGGAGGCGCGTCCGCGCATCGTGATCCGGCCCAAGGCCGTCGACGAGAGCGGCTACGTCGTCAAGGTGGAGGGCGGCAGCGACGGCCCCGTCTACCGCATCCTCGGGGCCAAGCCCGAGCGGTGGGTCGCGCAGACGGACTTCGCGAACGACGAGGCCGTCGGCTACCTGGCGGACCGGCTCGCGAAGCTCGGCGTCGAGGACTCGCTGTTCAAGGCGGGCGCCGTGGCCGGTTCGACGGTCGTCATCGGCCGCGACAACGGCGTGGTCTTCGACTGGGAGCCGACCCTCACCTCGACCGCGGAGCTCATGACGGCGCCGCGCGGCACGGACGCGCGCCTGGACGCCAACAACCGTCCCACGCGCAACCAGCGCCGCGAGGACTACTTCGAGCGCATGGACGCGAAGGCCGAGGCCCGTGCGGAGCTGCTGCGCGAGCGCGAGGCCGGCCTCTGGCAGGACGACAGCTACGACGACAACGCCGGCGAGGCCGGCAGCGAGGAGACGGGCAGGGAATGACCATCGACGACCGCAGCCGGATCCCCGCGGCCAGACGCATCGTCGTCAAGGTCGGCTCCTCCTCGATCAGCGGGGACAACGCCGGGCAGATCCAGCCGCTCGTCGATGCGCTGGCCGAGGCCCACGGGCGCGGCACGCAGGTCGTCCTGGTCTCCTCCGGCGCGATCGCGACCGGCATCCCGTACCTCGCCCTCCAGGAGCGGCCGACCGACCTCGCCACGCAGCAGGCGGCGGCCGCGGTGGGCCAGAACGTGCTCATCTACCGGTATCAGGACAGCCTCGACCGCTACGGGATCGTCGCCGGCCAGGTGCTGCTCACCGCGGGCGACATGGAGACGCCGACGCACCGCACCAACGCCAAGCGGGCGATGGAGCGGCTGCTCGACCTCCGCATCCTGCCCATCGTCAACGAGAACGACACCGTGGCGACGCACGAGATCCGGTTCGGCGACAACGACCGGCTCGCGGCGCTCGTGGCGCTCCTCATCGAGGCGGACGTGCTCGTCCTCCTGTCGGACGTCGACGCGCTCTACACCAAGCCCCCGCAGGAGCCCGGCGCCGAGCGCATCGACCGGGTCGACTACGACGACGAGCTCGCGGGCGTGGAGATCGGGGCGACCGGCCTGTCCGGCGTCGGGACCGGGGGAGCGCTCACCAAGGTGTCGGCCGCGCGCCAGGCCGCCGAGCGCGGAACCGCGGTGGTGCTGACCGCGACCTCCCTCGTCGCGGAGGCTCTGCGCGGCGAGCAGGTCGGCACGTGGTTCGCCCCCGCGCCCGACGGCGTCCCGAGCGTCACCGGAGCGCTCTCGGCCGTCACGCCCGGCTCCGCCGCCCCCGCCGCGTCCTAGACTGGGAGCATGTCTCAGACCACCGCCGCGCCCGTCGCGCTCGTCGACAAGCTCGCCGCGGCCAAGCACGCCTCGCTCGCCCTGGCGACGGCGACCACGCTGCAGAAGAACGCCGCCCTGACGGCGATCGCGAAGGGCGTGCTCGCCTCCGCCGATGACGTCCTCGCCGCCAACGAGCTCGACCTCGCCAACGGGCGCGAGAACGGTCTCAGCACCGGCCTCCTCGACCGGCTGACGCTGTCGACCGCGCGACTGCAGGGCCTGGCCGACGCGGTGCTCGAGGTCGTCGGGCTCACCGACCCCGTCGGGCAGGCCGTGCGCGGCAGCACCCTCCCGAACGGCGTCGCCATCTCGCAGGTGCGGGTGCCGTTCGGCGTGGTCGGCGCCATCTACGAGGCCCGGCCCAACGTCACGATCGACATCGCCGCTCTCGCCATCAAGAGCGGCAATGCGGCCGTCCTGCGCGGCGGCAGCGCGGCGATCGAGACCAACCGCGTCCTCGTCCGCGTCATCCAGGAGGCCCTCGCCGCCGCAGGACTGCCGGCCGACGCGGTGCAGACCATCGACGAGTTCGGCCGCGCCGGCGCCGGCGAGCTCATGCGCGCCCGCGGCTACGTCGACGTGCTCATCCCGCGCGGCAGCGCCGAACTCATCCGCACGGTCGTGACCGAGTCGACCGTCCCCGTCATCGAGACCGGCGCGGGCGTCGTCCACATCGTGCTCGACGAGAGCGCCCGCGAGGACTGGGCGGTCGACATCGTGCGCAACGCCAAGGTGCAGCGGCCGAGCGTCTGCAACGCGGTGGAGACGCTGCTCGTGCACCGCTCCGCCGCCGACCGCCTGCTGCCGCCGGTGCTCGGCGCACTGGCCGAGGCGGGGGTCACCGTGCACGCCGACGAGCGCGCCCTGCCCTACGCCACCAACGGCGTGCCGGTCACCGAGGAGGACTGGGCGACCGAGCACATGAGCCTCGACATCTCGGTGAAGGTCGTCGACGACCTCGACGAGGCGATCGACCACATCCGCCGGTACTCGACCCAGCACACGGAGTCGATCATCACCAACGACCTGGCGAACGCCGAGCGGTTCCTCGCCCAGGTCGACTCCGCCGTCGTGATGGTGAACGCCTCCACGCGGTTCACCGACGGCGGCGAGTTCGGCTTCGGGGCCGAGGTCGGCATCTCCACCCAGAAGCTGCACGCGCGCGGCCCCATGGGCCTGCCGGAGCTGACCAGCACCAAGTGGATCGTCCGCGGGTCCGGCCAGATCCGGGGCTGAGCGCCCGCTAGACTGATCGGCGGGCCAGCGCCCACCGGAAAGGAAGAACCCCGATGTCATTTCTGACGACCGTCCTCGCGGAGGCGGAAGCCCACGTCGAGCTGCCGATGCCCACCTGGGCCTACGGCGCCATCGCCCTCGCCATCTTCGTGGTGCTGGCGATCGTGGTGTTCAGCTACAAGGACGTCGCCAACCGGCACAGCCACAAGGCCGCCGCCGACGCCGCCTCGCACGCCGGCGCACCGGGTGCGACGCACCACGGCAGCGGGCACCCGACCCAGGGGCACTGACCCTCCGGGCATGGAGCTGACGGAGAAGAGCCGGCGCCCGCGCATCGGCGTGATGGGCGGGACGTTCGACCCGATCCACCACGGGCACCTGGTCGCCGCCAGCGAGGTCGCGCAGTCCTTCGATCTCGACGAGGTCGTGTTCGTGCCGACCGGCCAGCCCTGGCAGAAGGGGGCGGTCACCCAGGCGGAGCACCGCTATCTGATGACGGTGATCGCCACCGCGTCCAACCCGCGCTTCACCGTGAGCCGCGTGGACGTCGACCGCGCCGGCCCGACGTACACCATCGACACGCTCCGCGACCTGCACGAGCAGCGTCCCGACGCGGAGCTCTTCTTCATCACCGGCGCCGACGCCATCGCGCAGATCCTGGGCTGGCGCGACGTCGAGGAGCTCTGGAAGCTCGCGCATTTCGTGGCTGTGAGTCGCCCGGGACATGACTTGAGTATTTCTGGATTGCCCACCGGAGACGTAAGCTTGTTGGAAGTCCCGGCCCTGGCGATCTCATCGACCGACTGCCGGAGCCGGGTGAACAGGGGATTCCCGGTCTGGTACCTGGTGCCGGACGGTGTCGTCCAGTACATCTCGAAACACCACTTGTATCGGAGTGTTGCATGACTTCGTGGCCTGAGCAGCCAGCGGAAGGCCAGCCGCCCCAGACGAGGCGGCAGGCTCGCGAGAGCGAACGCTCGGCAGCGCGCCAGGCGGCGCGTCGTGCCGGCACGGCCGAGCCGACCCCGGCGGGCGAGATCCCGACGGTGACCACCTCGGTCCCGCGCGTAGAGCCCGCAGCGGCAGCGGTCGAGGCGGATGCGCCTCCCGCCGCCTCGGGCTCGGACTCGCCCGAGCGCCCGGCCATCCCCGCCTCCGCCTTCGCCGAGCCGGGCGTGCTCCCGCCGTCGCGACCGCAGACCGGAGGCGACGACTTCGACGCCCTGGTGTTCTCCGCCGACGACGAGTCCGCTGCCGCCGACGAGGACGCGTCCGCCCTCTTCCGCCAGGCGGCCGATCCCTCCCGGCCGGAGGCTGTCACGCAGCCGCTCGCCGTCGTCTCTGCAAGCGAGGCCGCGCCGAAGGCCTCCGACGCGGGCGTCGTTCCGGAGCGCACCCTCACCCGCCGGGAGCTCCGGGCCATGCTCCAGGCCCAGGAGGCCAATCAGCAGG
>JAEWDJ010000229.1 GCA_023390155.1 Actinomycetes bacterium
GTCCGAGGATGCGGGCGACCATCGCCTGCACCTGCTTCTTGTCGGCCGAGCCGTAGCCCGTGATCGCTGCTTTCACCTCGCTCGGCGTGTGCAGGGCGACGGGGAGTCGGCGCTTCGCCGCCGAGTGCAGGGCGACGCCGCTCACCTGGGCGACGCCCATCACGGTCCGCAGGTTGTGCTGTGCGAACACCCGCTCGATCGCGACGGCCGCCGGCCGATGCTCGTCGAGCAGCCGCTCGATCCCCTCGCCCACCGCGAGCAGCCGCTCCTCGAGCGCCATGGTCGGCGGGGTGCGGATGACCGTCACCTCGACGAGCGCCGCGCGGCGGTCCGGACGCACGTCGACGATCCCGACGCCGCAGCGCGTGAGACCCGGGTCGATTCCGAGCACCCGGATCGTCATGGCCGGAGGCTTACTCGTCGTCCTCGTCGAGCTGCGCCTGGACCTCGGGGGTCAGGTCGAGGTTCGTGTAGACGTTCTGCACGTCGTCCGAGTCCTCGAGCGCGTCGATGAGCTTGAACACCTTGCGGGCCACGTCGGCGTCGGCCTCGACGTTGACGGTCGCGACGAACTCGGCGTCGGCCGAGTCGTAGTCGATCCCCGCCTCCTGCAGCGCGGTGCGCGCGGCGACCAGGTCGGTCGCCTCGGTGATGACCTCGAACTTCTCACCGCGGTCGGTGACCTCCTCCGCGCCCGCGTCGAGCACGGCGCCGAGGACCGAGTCCTCGTCGACGCCGTCCGCGTGCGGGACGACGATGACGCCCTTGCGGTGGAAGTTGTACGCGACGCTGCCCGGGTCGGCCATGGTGCCGCCGTTGCGCGTCATCGCCGTGCGCACCTCGGCGGCGGCACGGTTCTTGTTCTCGGTGAGGCACTCGATCAGGAGGGCGACGCCGCCGGGGCCGTAGCCCTCGTACATGATCGTCGTGTAGTCGATGGACTCACCGGTGAGGCCGGCGCCGCGCTTGATCGCGCGGTCGATGTTGTCGTTGGGGACCGAGGTCTTCTTGGCCTTCTGCACGGCGTCGACGAGCGTCGGGTTGCCGGAGAGGTCGGCGCCGCCGGTCTTGGCCGCGACCTCGATGTTCTTGATCAGCTTGGCGAACGACTTCGCACGGCGTGCGTCGATGACCGCCTTCTTGTGCTTGGTCGTTGCCCACTTGGAATGCCCGGACACTGGTGCTCCCTCGAGTTACGTTTCGAACCTGTTCATAGTAATCGAACCGCCTCCGTCAGCGGCGCAAGAGGACCCCGCGTCCGGCGTGGAACCGTTCGAACAGCTCCGGCGAGGCGACCGCGTCGGCCGCCGTCTCGCCGATCCCGGACGGGTTGTGGAAGATCAGCCGCCCACGGACGTCGACCGAGTGCACCAGCACCAGGTGGCCGCCACGGCGCTCGTTGGGACGCTCCGGCCACCGGATCTCCGGCGAGACCGACGCCAGCGCGACGGTCCCGTCGGCGACCGAGGGCGACCATTCGGCGACGGTCGAGCGCTCGAACACCTCGCCGTGGATCCCGTAGTCCGCGGCGATCCAGGCGAGGAAGGGACGGTAGTAGAGGCCGTCGACCGTGTCCTGGCGCGGGACGAGCGCGCCGGCCGCCACTGCGCCGTCGACCAGCTCCCGCATCGGGATCGCTCCCCGCTCGGGACGCCAGGCGCGCAGCACGGAGCGCAGTCCGGCGAGGCCGCAGACATGTGAGCCCCAGTACTCGTACTCGGCCTCGCTCGCGTAGCCGTCGGCACGCCAGTCGTGGAACCGCCCGGGCCGCTCCCCCCGCACGATCAACGGCTCGTTGCAGCGCAGATCGCCCCACTGGGACTCGTACGGGAAGGGGCGCGGTCCGGTCATCCCCGCACGATAGCGGAGTCACGCACCTTCGCCAGGAAGTAGGCGTGGAACCGGGTGTCGCCGGTGATCTCCGGATGGAAGGACGTGCCGAGCAGGTTCCCCTGCTCGACGGCGACCACCCGGCCGTCCGGCACGTGGGCAAGCGCGGTCGCGGCGGGGCCGACGGACTCCACGATCGGTGCGCGGATGAACACCGCGTGCATCGGCTCGCCGCCGAGCGCGGGGATGTCCAGGTCGGTCTCGAAGGAGTCGACCTGCGAGCCGAAGGCGTTGCGGCGCACGGCGACATCCAGGCCGCCGAGGCTCTGCTGGCCGGCGATGCCGTCCACGATCGCGTCGGCGAGCATGATCAGCCCGGCGCAGGTGCCGTAGACGGGCAGCCCGTCGGCGATCGCGGCCTTCAGCGGCTCCGCGAGCCCGAAGGCGCGCGACAGCTTGTCCATCACGCTCGACTCCCCGCCCGGGATGACCAGGCCGTCGACGGCGGCGAGCTCCTCGGGGCGCCGGACGGGGACCGCGTCGGCGCCGAGCCCGCGGAGGACCGCGAGGTGCTCGCGGAAGTCTCCCTGCAGGGCGAGGACGCCGACGCGCGCCGGCTGTGCTCCGGCCGCCACTTACCAGCCGCGCTCAGCGAGACGGTGGGGAGCGGCGAGGTCGGAGACGTTGATGCCGACCATCGCCTCGCCGAGGCCGCGGGAGACCTCCGCGATGACCTTCGGGTCGTCGTAGAACGTGGTCGCCTTGACGATCGCGGCCGCACGCTGCTCCGGGCTGCCCGACTTGAAGATGCCGGAGCCGACGAAGACGCCGTCGGCGCCGAGCTGCATCATCATGGCCGCGTCCGCGGGGGTGGCGACTCCGCCGGCGGTGAACAGCACCACCGGGAGTTTGCCGGTCTCGGCGATCTCGGCGACGAGCTCGTAGGGGGCCTGCAGCTCCTTGGCCGCGACGTACAGCTCGTCCTTGGTCATGGAGGTCAGCGTGTTGATCTCGGAGGTGATCTTGCGGATGTGCTTGGTGGCCTCGGAGACGTCCCCGGTGCCGGCCTCGCCCTTGGAGCGGATCAAGGCCGCGCCCTCGTTGATGCGGCGGAGGGCCTCGCCGAGGTTGGTGGCGCCGCAGACGAAGGGGACGGTGAACCGCCACTTGTCGATGTGGTTGACGTAGTCCGCGGGCGAGAGCACCTCCGACTCGTCGATGTAGTCGACGTCGAGCGCCTCGAGCACCTGCGCCTCGACGAAATGACCGATGCGTGCCTTCGCCATGACGGGGATGGACACCTCGGCGATGATCGCCTCGATCAGGTCGGGGTCGCTCATGCGCGCGACGCCGCCCTGGGCGCGGATGTCGGCGGGGACGCGCTCCAGCGCCATGACGGCGACGGCGCCCGCGTCCTCGGCGATGCGGGCCTGCTCCGGCGTGACGACGTCCATGATGACGCCGCCCTTCAGCATCTCGGCGAGGCCGCGCTTGACGCGGCTCGATCCGGTGGCGGTGCGGTCCTGGTCTGTCATGGTCGCCCTTTCGTGTGGAACATATGTTCTTTTGGCCTATGCCGAACGATAGCATCCTCGACGCGGCTCAGTAGACTCGGGCGGGATGGACGAGAACAGCATCGCCGGGAGCATCACCGGGAGCACGGCCGCCGAGATCGCCGCGAGCGTGCGGGAGCTCCACGAACGCGGCGCGCTCCGCCGCGGCGACGCGCTCCCCTCGGTCCGCGAGCTCGCCGGCCGGCTCGGCGTGAACCGCAACACCGCGGTCGCCGCCTACCGGC
>JAEWDJ010000267.1 GCA_023390155.1 Actinomycetes bacterium
GGGGACGGCCGGGGTGGCGGCCACGACCGCGGACGCACGGTTCGTCGACACGACGAACGGACCCGCCAGCGTGCCGGCGACCGCGGACGCGGTGGGCGCGGCGATGGCGACGCGCGCCGTGTCGGCGGCAGTGCTGCCCGTGTCGGCGTTCGCGCCTGCGAGGAGCGCCCAGTAGGCGGTCGCCGAATCCGCCGTCTCGAAGGCCCACAGGGCGTCGGAGGTCAGCTCGGTGTACCGCCAGATCGCGTACTGGGCGGCCTCGACGGCGTCCTTGCGAGCGATGCCGGGAGCGCCGACCGAGTCGCCGAAGTCGGCCAGGCTCAGTGCCGGGTAGCTGTGGGCGAGCACCCAGGCGACCTTGGCCTGGACGACGGGATCGGCGTAGAAGTTGGACCCGAGGTAGTCGCCCGCGCCGCCGACGACACCCGAGAGGCCGGTCTCGGCGCTCACGCCGTGCTCGATGCAGTAGGCCCAGAGATCGGGCTCGCCGGGGTCGCCCGGGTCGGCCGGGGTCTGCGTGTAGACGGGGAAGATGCCGGTCCCGGCGTAGCCCTGGCGTGGTCCGATGTAGACCGGGCTCCCGTCTTGCGTCGAGGCGTCGGCGGCCGAGGCGGGGGTTGCGGCGATCCCGGAGATCGCGAAGCCCGATGCTGCGAGGAGGCCGAGGGCCAGCGCGCGCCGGAGCCCGGCGGCGGTTCGTGAGAGTGCGCTCATCATCGTGCTACGACCGTAACGGCCGTGTCCCCGGTGTCGGAATCCCCCGAACGGCCGGGTACACCCCCCCCGAAGTTCACGTCGTTGCGGTCATCCGCCCCGGTTTGGTGACCACTACGTGAACTTCGGCGGGATGGTGCCCAGCGTTCCCGGGGGGAGGCCGAGGGTCCACTCGGCCACGTCGGCGACGAAGCGCACCTGCGCGGGGTCGCCGAGGTCGCCCGTGCTGTTGACGTAGGACCCTCCGCCGTCGACCGCGATCAGGATACGGATGCTGGCGGACTCCGCATCCACCGCCGCGAAGTCGCCCGACGCGATGCCGGCCTCGATGATCTCGCGGAGGCGGGCGCGGTCGAGGGCGTCCTGCTCCTGGAGGGTCGACTCCAGCGACGGCGTGAAGCGGGAGAGGTGCCGCGCGTTCAGCCAGAGGCGGGCGAGGGGCATGGAGGCCCCGCTCTCGATGTGCCCCACGAAGTGGCCGAGGCGCTCCACGGGCGGGCCGTCGGTGGGGAAGAAGCGTTCGCGCTCGATAGTGGCGGCGCGCGCGAACGCCTCGTCGACGAGGTCCTCCGCAGCGGGGAAGTAGTGCGAGATGAGGCCGGGCCGCACGCCCAACCGGGTGGCGACGGCGCGAAGCGTGATGCGCTCGAGGCCCTCGTCGATGGCGATCGCGGCGGCCGCCTGGAGGATCTCCTCCCGCCGCTCCTCCGGGCGCTTCCTGACCCGCTGCGGTGCCGGTGAGGTGCTGACGCTTGACTCCATGACCTCCATGCTATTGAATGACTGACCAACAGCCTATTGGGCACGTGACCAACAGCGACGGAGCTGGGTCGGGAAGGAACGCATGTCCGGAGAACGGATCAGCGCCGAGGAGTTCGTGGATGCGTCCACTCAGCCCGAGACGCGCGGCATCGAGGTCATCGGCGACGCGGAGCGGCACGGCCGCGCGCGGGACCTCTTCTTCGTCTGGGCGGCGCCGGGCGTCAGCATCCTGAACTTCACGGTGGGGGCGACCCTGATCCTCCTCGGGCTGGAGATCTGGCAGGCGATCGCCGTGGTGCTCGCGGCCTCCCTGCTCTGGGTGTTCCCGGGGCTGATCGCGATCAGCGGGCCCGCCTCCGGCACCTCGGGCTCGGTCGTCACGCGGGCGATGTACGGCATCATCGGCAACAAGCTGTTCGTCGCGTTCGTCGGCTGGTTCATCGGAGCGGTCTTCCTGTCGCTGACCTGGCTCGCGTCGTCGTTCATGGGCGCCGACCTGCTGCGGCGCGTGGGCCTCAGCGACCCGGTGTGGGTGCCGATCGGGGTGACGATCGTCGTCTCGGCCGTCACCATCCTGGTCGCGATCTTCGGGCACGCGCTGATCCTCCGGATCTACCCGATCATGGCGATCGTGCTGTTCGTGATCTTCATCGGGGTGTCGCTCTTCATCCTGCCGACCGTCGACTGGGCATACACGGCGCCGGAGCCGCTGAGCGGAGTGCAGCTCTGGTCGGCGATCTCGGTCGGCTTCACCATCCTCGCCTCCACCCCGCTGTCGTTCATCAACAGCCCGGACCTCGCCCGCTACCTGCCGCGCTCCACCAAGCCGACGCACATCGCCGCCGCGACCGCGCTCGGCGGCGCGCTCCCGTTCATCGTCTTCACCAGCGTGGGCGCCCTGCTCGCGACCGGCCTCAAGGCGAGCGCGTTCGACGCCGGGATCGACGTGGCGCTGTTCGACCTGCTGCCCGGCTGGATGGGGCCGCTGCTGGTCGTCGGGGTCATCGTCAACACCATCGCGCTCAACGCCATGACCGCCTACTCGTCGAGCATGTCGCTGCAGGCGATCGGCTTCCGGCTGAAGCGCATCCCGGCCGCGATCATCGTCGGCCTCGTCGGCACCGCGCTGACCATCTACCTCGTGCTCTCGTCGAGCCTGCTGGAGGCGGCCAACCTGCTGCTGCAGTTCCTCGTTGTCGTCTCCGGGCCGGCCATGGCGATCTTCGCGGTCGACATCCTGCGCCGCCGCAACATCTACGACGGCGCCGAGCTCTTCGACGACAGCCGCGGCAGCCGGTTCTGGTACACGGGAGGATGGAGCATCCCGGGCGTCGCGGCGCTGCTGCTCGGCGGCCTGGTGACGGCCCTGTGCCTCTCGACCGACGTGTGGGCCGGGCCGTTCGCCCAGGCGCTCGGCCAGGTCGACGTCTCCGTGCCGGCCGGGATGATCGTGAGCGCCGCCCTCTACACACTGTTGAGCCGGACGCGGCTCGGAAAGGAGGCCCGGCGGTGACCGACCGGACCGAGACCACCCTGTACACGAACGGCCGCGTCTTCACCGCGTCCGCCGACGCCGACCGCACCTGGGCGCACGCCTTCGCCGTCGCGGGCGACCGGATCGTCTGGGTCGGCGCCGAGGGGGAGGAGCCTCCCGCGGCCGACCGCGTCGTCGACCTCGACGGTCGCCTCGTGCTCCCGGGCTTCACCGACGCGCACACCCACCTGCTCATGATGGGCGCGGCGCTCGGCCAGGTGTACCTGACCGGTGCGCGTGACCTGGAGGGCATCCGCCGGCTCCTCCGCGAGGCGAGGGAGGCGGACCCGGCGGCCACCGTGCTGCGCGGCCGCGGCTGGCTGTTCGACGCGGTGCCCGGCGGCGCCCCGACCGCGGCCATGATCGACGAGGCCGTCGCCGACATCCCCGTCTACCTCGACGCCAACGACTACCACTCCTGCTGGGTGAACACGGCGGCGCTCGCCGAGCTGGGCATCACCCGCGACACCCCGGACCCGATCGGTGGCGAGATCGTGCGCGACGAGCACGGCGAGCCGACCGGGCTGCTGCTGGAGACGGCCGCCACGCAGTACGCGTGGGCGCAGCGGGACGAGGCGACGACCGACGCCGACCGCGACGAGCAGGTGGAGCGCGCCCTCGACGCCTACCTCGCCACCGGGGTCACCGGCGTGGTCGACATGGCGATGGACGAGTTCGGCCTGGCCGCCCTGCGCCGTGCGCAGGAGCGCCGCGGCGGCGAACTGCCCCTCCGCGTCGCCGCCCACTGGCTCGTCACCAACACCGGGGACGACGCGCAGAACGTCGCCCAGGTCGAGCACGCGGCCCGGCTGGCGGCCGATCCGGCCACGCCGTGGCTGCGGGTCGTCGGCATCAAGCTCATCCTCGACGGCGTGATCGACGCCTGCACCGCCGCGATGCGGCAGCCCTACGCCGACGGCTCCAACGCCGACCCGATCTGGCCGCTCGAGCGGCTCGTGCCGGTGGTGCGCGCCGCCGACGCGGCCGGCCTCCAGATCGCCCAGCACGCCATCGGCGACTACGCCAGCCAGATCGCCCTCGACGCCCTCGAGCAGGCCGTCGCGGCGAACGGAGACCTCCCGCGCCGCCACCGCATCGAGCACCTGGAGTACGCCGCTCCCGGCACCGCCGAGCGCATGGCCCGCCTGGGCGTGACCGCTTCGATGCAGCCGGTCCACTCCGACCCGGCCATCTTCGACAACTGGGTCGAGATGCTCGGCGACGACCGCGTCGACCGCGCCTTCCCCTGGCCCGAGTACGAGGCCGCCGGCGCCCTGCTGGCCTTCTCGACGGACTCGCCGACGGCCCCGCACGACGCACTCGCCAACATGTACGTCGCCTCCACCCGCGCCTCCGCCCTCGACCCGGCGGTCGCCGCCGTCCAGCCCCAGCACGCCCTCCCGCTCGAGCACGCCGTCGCCCACGCGACCCGCGACGCCGCCGTCTCGGTCGGCGACGGCGACTGGCGCGGCCGCATCGCCCC
>JAEWDJ010000311.1 GCA_023390155.1 Actinomycetes bacterium
CGCTCGGGCCATGCGTCCATCCTCCCACCGGGGGCCGTCGCCGCCGCGCGGCCGGTGTCCGCCCGCCGGGCCACCGCGTGCACACGCCCCGTCCGCGACCTCCCACCGATCGCGCGACCGCACGCCCCTCCCCGGCCCTCTAGCATGGTCGCGTGAAGATTCTCGTCCTCGGTTCCGGTGCCCGCGAGCACGCCATCATCACCGCCCTCCTCGCGGAGGAGGCGGGGCACCAGATCGTCGCCGCTCCCGGCAACGCGGGGATCGCGGCCGACGTCGCCGTCGACACCGCCCTCGATCCGCTGGACGGTGCGGCGGTCGCCGAGTACGCGATCGAGAACGGCATCGAGCTCGTCGTCATCGGCCCGGAGGCCCCGCTGGTCGCGGGCGTCGCCGACCCGGTGCGCACGCGCGGCATCCCGGTCTTCGGCCCGGGCAAAGCGGCGGCGCAGCTCGAGGGCTCGAAGACCTTCGCGAAGCGGATCATGGAGGCAGCCGGCGTCCCGACCGGACGCGCGGTCCGCGCCGGCACCCTCGCCGAGGTGGAGGCCGCCCTCGACGACCTAGGCGCCCCCTACGTCATCAAGGCCGACGGCCTCGCGGCGGGCAAGGGCGTGCTGGTCACCGAGGACCGCGCCGCCGCGCTCGCCCACGCCGAGCACTACCTCACGCAGGGCGGCGTGCTGATCGAGGAGTTCCTGGACGGCCAGGAGGTGTCCCTCTTCCTCGTGAGCGACGGGCACAATGTGCTCCCCCTCAGCCCCGCGCAGGACTACAAGCGGCTCCTCGACGGCGACGCAGGCCCCAACACCGGCGGCATGGGCGCGTACTCGCCGCTGCCGTGGCTGCCGGAGACCTTCGTCGACGAGGTCATCGACACCGTGGCGCTGCCGACCGTGCGTCAGCTGGCGGTCGAGCAGACGCCGTTCATCGGCCTCCTCTACTGCGGCCTGATCGTGACCGAGCGCGGCATCCGCGTCATCGAGTTCAACGCGCGCTTCGGCGACCCGGAGACCCAGGTCGTGCTGCCCCGCCTCGTCACGCCGCTGTCGTCGCTGCTCTACGCGGCGGCCACCGGGGCGCTCGGCGGGATGCCGCGTCCCGAGTTCGCGCTGGACACCGCCGTGACGGTCGTCGTCGCGAGCGAGGGCTACCCGGAGGCGCCGCTCACCGGTCGCCCGATCACCGGTCTGGAGGCCGCGCTGGAGGTGCCGGAGGTGACGATCGCGCACGCGGCGACCGCCCGCGACGCGTCGGGTGCGCTGGTGGCCACCGGCGGCCGGGTGCTCTCGGTCGTCGCCCGCGGAACGACCTTCGCCGAGGCGCGCGAGCGCGCCTACGCGGCCGTCGGCCGCATCGACCTCCCCGGCTCCCAGCACCGCACGGACATCGCCGCGCGCGTCTCCTGAGCATCCGGGCGGCTGATCCTCCGCCGTCTCGACGCTCCGGACCCCACCTTGCGCCGTCTCGGCGCGGGCCTCAGCCGAGGAGGCGGGTGAGGAAGGGGTTGCGGAAGCGGGAGTCGGGGTCGAAGGAGGCCGCGAGCGCACGGAAGTCGGCGAGGCGCGGGTAGAGCGTCGGGACGACGCCGGCCAGGTCGAGGTAGAGCTTGCCCCAGTGCGGGCGCGCGCCGAGCGGGAACAAAGCGTCCTCGAGGGCGGGGAGCACGGCCTCCACGCCGGCCTGATCGCGCAGCCAGGTGAAGTGGAGGCCGACCACGTCGGTGCCGTAGGCGCTCGACAGCCAGAGGTCGTCGGCCGCGGCCGTGCGGATCTCGCTGATCTGCAGCACGGGCGCGATCAGCGGGCCGAGCGCGCGCACGGCCTCGATCGCGGCGACCGCGTTCGCGCGCGGGACGAGGTACTCCGACTGGATCTCCTCGCCGTTCGACGGCGTGAACTCGAACCGGAAGTGCGCGAGCCGCTCGCTCCAGGGGCCGGGGACGCCGAGCTGCTCGGTGGTGTTGCGCACGTCCATCGTCGCGATCATGTGCCGGGGTTCGGTCAGCGCCGGGGCGCCGAAAAAGTCGTCGCCGGCGGCGGTGGCCGTGCCGACGGCGGTGGACGCGCCGGCGCCCGGGTCGGCGAGCTCCTTGATCCACGCCAGGCTCACCGTCTCCTCCGCCCAGGTCGTGAAGAGGGAGACGCTGTAGGCCGCCGAGGTGACCTCGTCGAACCGGCCGGTGACGGCCTCCCACGGCAGCCCGCCGAACAGGCGCTGGCGCACGGTGTAGGTGGGGCGGATGTCGAGCGTGACCTCCAGCACGACGCCGAGTGCGCCGAGCGAGACGACGGCGCCGTCGAAGCCCTCGTCGCCGCGGTGCAGCTCCACGATCTCGCCGTCCGCGCGCAGGATGCTGAGCCCGGCCACCGCGGTCGCGAGCGTGCCGTTGCGGTCGCCCGAGCCGTGGGTGGAGGTCGCGATCGCCCCGGCGACGGAGATGTGCGGGAGCGACGCGAGATTGTGCAGGGCCCAGCCGGCGGCCTCCAGCTCGCGGGCGAGGTCGCCGTAGCGCACACCGCCGCCGACGGTCGCGGTGCGCGCCTCCGCGTCGATGCGCACGGTCGCCGGCAGGCCCGCGGTGCTGACCAGCAGGTCGTCGGTGTCGGCGAGGTCGTTGAACGAGTGCCGGCTGCCGAGGGCCCGCACGGAGGAGGCGCCCGCGATGAGCGCACGCAACTCGTCCACGCTCCCCGGCGTCGCGATACGGCTCGCGCCGTAACGGTAGTTGCCGGCCCAGTTCCATTCGCCCACGTGGTCCTCCTTCGCACCGGTACGCGGTCCTCCGCGCTCCTTCGACCGCACTCAGTCTAGGGATGTGAACGTGCGCATCGCGACGCCGCGAATCGGTCGGGATCGGGCCTAGCCGCGGCCGGTGGCACGCCGGTAGCGTTCGCCGTGAAACGGGACCGAGCGCGGCGGCGGAGCGCCGTCGGCGCCATCCAGAGAAGAGGGGAACCGTGGCCGAATTGGAGTATGGGCCGGCGGAGTTCATCGTCGCCCAGTTCGACGGGGACCGGCCGTCCGCCGGCATCGTCGAGGCCATCCTGGACCTCGTCGCGAGCGGCACCGTCCGCCTGCTCGACCTGCTGTTCATCACGCGCTCGAGTGACGGGACGGTCGAGATCCTCGAACTCGCCGAGATCGGCGACGAGATCGGGATGACGGACGTCGTGCTGGAGGCCGACGGCCTGGCCGGCGAGGAGGACGTCTCCGACGTCAGCGACCTGATCGAGCCGGGCCGCGGTGGTGCGGTGCTGGTGATCGAGCACCTGTGGGCCAAGACCCTGGCGAGCCGTCTCTTCGAGGCGGGCGGCCAGGTCGTGCACACGGAGCGCATCCCCGCCCCGGTGGTCAACGCCATCGTCGCGGGCGAGTTCGACGAGGACGCGCCGGTCGGCGCGGTGGAGTGAGGAGCAGATCATGCCGTTGAGAAGGATGGGCCGCCCGGGCCTGATCGGGATGGCCGCGCGCACCGCGGTCGTGGCGGGGACGGCCACCGCCGTGTCCGGGAGCGTGCAGCGCCACCAGCAGCAGAAGGCGCAGGACCAGTGGGAGCAGGAGCAGTACGAGGCCCAGCAGCAGCAGGCGCAGATGCAGGCGGCGGCCCAGCAGGCGGCAGCCCAGCAGGCGGCCGCAGCTCCCCCGCCTGCGGCGGCCGCGGCTCCGGGCGGCGACCTCATGGCGCAGCTCCAGCAGCTCGCGACCATGCACACGCAGGGCCTGCTCTCCGACGAGGAGTTCGCGGCGGCGAAGGCCAAGCTGCTCGGCTGAGCGCCCCTCCCGCTGCCCCTACGATGGACGGGTGAGCGAACTGGCGGGATGGGTCCACAGCTATTCGGGCAAGGTCCGAGACCTCTACGTGCCCGAGGGCGCGACCGGGCTCGGCGACGCCGATGCGGTGCTGGTCGTCGCGAGCGACCGCGTCAGCGCGTTCGACCACGTGCTCGAGCCGGGCATCCCGGGCAAGGGCGAGCTGCTGACGGCGCTCAGCCTGTGGTGGTTCGACCAGCTGGACGACGTGCCGAACCACCTCGTGCCCGATCACGCCCTGAGCAGCGACGGCGACGGCGTCGTGGAGCGCATCCCGGCGGAGGTCTCCGGCCGCGCCATGCTGGTGAAGCCGCTCGACATGTTCCCGATCGAGTGCGTCGTGCGCGGCTACCTCACCGGCAGCGGCTGGGCGGAGTACCAGGCCAGCCGGAGCGTGTGCGGCATCCCGCTGCCCGACGGCCTGAGCAACGGCGACCGCCTGCCCGAGCCGCTCTACACCCCCGCGTGGAAGGCGCCGCTCGGCGAGCACGACGAGAACATCAGCTTCGAGCGCACCGTCGAGCTCGTCGGGCCGCAGATCGCCGAGGAGCTGCGCCGACTCTCCCTGCAGGTCTACTCGCGTGCGGCCGCCATCGCGGAGGAGCGCGGCGTCATCATCGCGGACACCAAGTTCGAATTCGGAGCCGACCGCGCCACCGGCGAGATCACCCTCGCCGACGAAGTGCTCACCAGCGACTCCAGCCGCTACTGGGACGCCCGCGTCTACGCCACGGCCCCCACGGCCGAGCAGCGGATGGCCAGCTTCGACAAGCAGATCGTGCGCGACTGGCTCGCCGCCAACTGGGACAAGACCGGCACGCCCCCCGAACTGCCGGCCGAGATCGTGGAGCGGACGACCGCCCGCTACCGGGAGCTGCTGGAGCGGCTGACCGGGGGGTAGGGAGCGCGGGCGGCGCCCGAGGGGGCCGGCTTGGCGGGGGTGGCTGGCGTCAGCGCGGGGCCGCCCGTCGCCAACGGAGGAGATCGCCGCCCTGGCCGGCCTCCACCTCCTCCGTTCCCCGTCGACACGCCGCCGCGCGGGAGGGAACCCCTCCCTTCGCGACAGAGCTGCCCGGGCCGGCAGGACTGGCCGGCCTAGGCGCGGGCCGCACGCCCCAACGGAGGAGATCGCAGCCCTCGCGGGCCTCCACCTCCTCCGTTCCCCGTCGACACGCCGCCGCGCGGGAGGGAACCCCTCCCTTCGCGACACAGCCGCCCGGGCCGGCAGGACTGGCCGATGTAGGCGCGGGCCGCCCGTCGCCAACGGAGGAGATCGCATCCCCCCGCGGGCCTCCACCTCGTCCGTCCCCCGTCGACACGCCGCCGCGCGGGAGGGAAACCCCTCCCTCCGCGACAGAGCCGCCCGGGCCGGCAGGACTGGCCGACGTAGGCGCGGGCCGCCCGTCGCCAACGGAGGAGATCGCATCCCCGGCAGGCCTCCACCTCCTCCGTTCCCCGTCGACACGCCGCCGCGCAGGAGGGAACCCCTCCCTTCCCGGCGGGGGGGGCTCGACACCACGAAGCCCTCCCGCGCGTAGCGAGAGGGCTTCGAGGGGTGGGCGTCGTCAGTCGGCGACGGGTGCGGCGTGGAGGCCGTGCGGAGGCTCCTCGCCGTCCGGCAGGCCGGTGACCGGTGGGACGTCGGCGGCGTGGGAGC
>JAEWDJ010000321.1 GCA_023390155.1 Actinomycetes bacterium
CGCGCCGCGCGTCCGGTGCGCATCGCCGCGCTGGCGGGTGCGGTCGTCAGCGGCGGGCTCGTGGTCACGACGGTCGCCGCCCTCGCCCTCGCGCCCTCCTCCACCGACGCGCAACGCCTCATCGAGCAGGGATCGGCCGCGCTCGGCGGATCCTCGGCCCCGGCCTCGCCGAGCGCCCCACCGCCGCCCCACCTGCGCATCCCCCCGGACCCGCACCCGATCGCCACCGGCCCGGACATCTCGGCCTTCGGCGACTCCGTCATGCTCGCCTCCGCTCCGGCCCTGCAGGAGACCTACCCCGGCATCGCCGTCGACGCCGTCGTGTCGCGGCAGATGAGCAAGGCACCCGACATGGTCGCGGCGGCCGCGGCGTCGGGCGGCCTCCGCGACGTCGTGGTCGTCGGGCTCGGCACCAACGGATCGATCTCCGCGGACAGCCTCGAGGCCGTCCTCGACGCCATCGGACCCCGCCGGAACCTGGTGCTCGTGAACGTGCAGGCGCCCCGATCCTGGACGGACGGCGTCAACGCCACCCTCACGCGCTTCGCCGACGACCACCCCGGCCGCGTCGTCGTCGCGGACTGGAAGGGCACGATCACCGGTCACCTCGACCTCCTGGCCGACGACCAGATCCACCCGGGCCATCGAGGCGGACTGCTCTATGCCCAGGCGCTCGGCGACGCCCTGCACACGCTGGCCGAGCGCTCGACGGCGCGGCCGGCGAACGCGTGGGACCAGGCGGGACCGCGGCCGCAGTAGGGTCACCGCCGGCGGCGGTGGGTCTCAGCGGTGTCGCTCAGGCGGTGCACGTCAGTACGCGCGCACCATCCCCGTCTCCCGCGTCGCGGTCTCGAAGCCCAGTCGCGTGTAGAGGCCGAGCGCGCCGGTCGGGTTCTCGGCGTCCACGTCGAGGGTGACGCGCTCCCAGCCGCGCTCGGCGCACGCCGCGAGCGTCGCGGAGAGCAGGGCCGGAGCGATCCGACGGCCGCGGTGGGCACGCGTCGTGCCGAGCGCCGCCACGTAGGCGCCCGTGAAGCCCTGGGCGGTCCAGTCGTCCTCGTTCACCTGGGTCAGCACGAATCCCGCGACCTCCTCGCGGCCGTCGCCCGTCGCCAGCGCGACGAACGAGAGGTCGGGCCGGAAGGTGCCGCCGAGGAAGGACTCCCACTGCTCGTCGCTCATCGGCTGGCTGCCCCAGTGATCGCCGAACGCCTCGTCCCGCGCGCGGTGCACGGCCTCCGACAGCTCGGGAGCGTAGGGCTGGATGCGGACGCCCTCGGCGGGCAGCACCTCCGGGATCGGGGTCGCGAGGTCCCGCTCCAGGCCCAGGAAGTACCGGACCGGCTCGAGCCCGCCCGCGCGCAGCAGCCGCTCGCGCAGCGGTGCCCGCTGGTCCGCGTACCCGACGAGCCAGCCGGGGAGCCGGGCGTCCGACGCCGCGAGCTTCTGCTCGCCGCGGGCGAGCTGCCAGGCGAGCAGCTCGCGGCCGATGCCCCGGCCGGTGAAGGTGGGATGCACGCCGCCGTTCAGGAACTCCCGGACGAGGGTCTCCTTCCGCGGCGGCTCGAACACGACGCCGACGGCGACCACACGCCCGTCGTCCGTCTCGGCGAGGAGGGTGTCGCGCTCCAGGTCGACGAAGCTGTAGCCCAGCTCCTCCGCGACCTCGTCGCGCGTGGTGATGTAGTTCGGGTGGTCGACGGCGTCCATCGCCTTCACGACCTCCCACACCGCGTCCACGTCGTCCGCTGTCGCCGGCCGCCAGCGCGCGACGAGAGGATGCCGCGGAGCGTAGGTCGGCGGCGCGGCGACGCGCTCACTCAGGGGTGGCAGGTCGCGGCGGTCGTCGGTGTCCTGGTGATCGTGCATCCCGCCAGCCTACGCAGAAGGCCCCGCATCCGGGTGGATGCGGGGCCTTCTGAACGGGATGCGAGAAGCGTTACGCCTTCTCGGCCTCCGCCTCGGCGGTGGTGTCCTCGGCGCTGACCTCGGCGTCGCCGGTCGACTCCTCGACGACCTCGGCCTCGGCGGCCGTGGTCTCCTCGGCGGGGGTCTCCTCGACCGGGGCCTCCTCGGCCGGAGCGGCCTTCGGGGCGGCGGTCTTGGACGACTTGGCCGGCTTCGCCTTCGGGGTGACGGGCTCGAGCACGAGCTCGATCTGCGCCATCGGCGCGTTGTCGCCCTTGCGGTACCCGAGCTTGGTGATGCGGGTGTAGCCGCCCTCACGCTCGGCGACCAGCGGCGCGATCTCGGTGAAGAGCTCGTGGACCACGGACTTGTCGCCGATCACGGCGAGCACGCGACGGCGGGCGTGCAGGTCGCCGCGCTTCGCGAACGTGATGAGGCGCTCGGCGTAGGGGCGCAGGCGCTTCGCCTTGGTCTCGGTGGTCTTGATGCTCTTGTGCGTGAACAGCGCGGCAGCCAGGTTGGCGAGCAGCAGACGCTCGTGCGCGGGACCGCCTCCGAGGCGGGGGCCCTTCGTGGGCTTAGGCATGATCGGTTATCTCCAGTTGTGAAAAAAGTCGTAAGGCTTGTCGATGCGACGAGGCCTCAGATGGTGGACTCGTCCTCTTCGTACCCGCTGTAGAAGTGGGCGCCGTCGAACCCGGGGACCGAGTCCTTCAGCGACAGGCCCATCTCCGTCAGCTTGTCCTTGACCTCATCCACCGACTTCTGACCGAAGTTGCGGATGTTCATGAGCTGCGTCTCCGACAGCGAGACGAGCTCGCTCACGGTGTTGATGCCCTCGCGCTTGAGGC
>JAEWDJ010000363.1 GCA_023390155.1 Actinomycetes bacterium
CGACCTCCGCGGGGCGCGCGAGGTCGGCGATCGGCGTCTCGATGTGGGCGCCGGGGGCGTCGCGTCGCAGATCCGCGGTCAGGGTGGCGGCACGGGCCTCGTCGCGTGCGGGCAGGATCAGCCGGGCGCCCCCGCGGGCGAGTGTGTGGGCGGCGAGGCGGCCGAGACCGCCGGTCGCACCGGTCAGGGCGACGGTGGGAGCGGCGGGAGGGGGAGCGGAAGCAGGCATCGGGCGACTCCAAGTAGTTTGTGAATGCCCATCAAGTTACCCTGATATGGTTTGTATATGCAAAACAATCGCGACGGTGGTGCCCGCGACGCCCGCGACGACCGCGACGACGGCGGCGACAGCGGCGGCGGCGGTGCTCGCGATGCCGACAGGGAGCGCAGCGACCTCGAGCAGGTTCTGGGCGACCGCATCAACGCCGTCCTGAGCGCCGCGCGCGCGCTGAGCGAGCGGAGCGCGGCCCAGTTCCACCCCGACCTCCAGCCCGCCGCCTTCCACATCGCGCGCTGGCTCTACGCCTACGGCGCCGCTCGCCCGTCGGACATCGCGGAGGCGGTCGGCATGGACCGCAGCTCCACCTCCACGCTGGTCGGCCGCATGCGGGCGCTCGGCCTCGCCGCGAGCACACCCGACGAGGAGGACCGCCGCAGCATCCGGGTCGACCTCACCCCGCTCGGCCGCGAACGCGTGGCTCTCGCCCTGGCCGAGCGCGGCGAAGTCTTCACGGCCCGCACGCGGGACTGGTCGTCCGCGGACCTCGAGCGGCTGATCGAGTTGCTCGGGCGGCTGACCGCCTGACGGGCTCGCCGGCTCACCGCTCAGCGCTCACCGCTCAGCGCTCACCCCCGACGGGTCCGCCGCCCCACCTCGGCCCCGACGCGCTCCGCCCCCATCACCCCCCCAACCGCGCACCACCCGCCGTCACCGCCCACCCTCGCGCTTGCGGTGCCGCTGCTGCACGGCCTGCTCGCCGTACGGGTACACCTCCGCCCGCGGCGCGCTCGCGTCGTCGAGCCGGCGGCGCAGGTCGTCCGGGAGGGTGATCTCGGCGGAGCGGAGGGTGTCGTCCAGCTGCTCGAGCGTCCGGGCGCCGAGGATGACGGAGGTCACGGCCGGGCGGTCCGCCAGCCAGCGGAGCGAGACCTGGGAGGCGCTGGCGCCGACCTCGCGGGCGACGTCCGCCACGGCGTCGACGACCTCCCACGTGCGCTCGTCGGCGTTGCGGGCCTCCCATGCCTCCATGCCGCGCGTCGGGTTCTCGCCGAGGCGGGTCGAGCCGGTGGGGGACTCGTCGCGGTGGTACTTGCCGCTCAGCCAGCCGCCGGCGAGCGGGGACCAGGGCAGGAGGCCGACGCCGGCG
Source organism: Actinomycetes bacterium (assembly GCA_023390155.1). GTDB lineage: Bacteria > Actinomycetota > Actinomycetes > Actinomycetales > Microbacteriaceae > Leifsonia. The sequence goes on from JAEWDJ010000363.1 coordinate 1,368, forward strand.
TCGAGCGCGGCCGGCACGATCTCGTGCTCGATGCCGCGTACGAGGAGGTTGTACTGCGGCTGCAGGGTCACCGGCGCCGCCCAGCCCTGCTCGGCGGCGAGGCGCACGGCCTTCGTGAGCTGCCAGCCGAGGTAGTTGGAGAAGCCGTAGTACGAGATCTTGCCGGCCGAGACGGCGTCGTCGAGGAAGCGCAGGGTCTCCTCCAGCGGGGTCAGCGCGTCCCAGGCGTGCAGCTGGTAGAGGTCGACGTGGTCGACGCCGAGCCGGCGGAGGGAGTCGTCGAGGGCGCGGCGCAGGTGGGTGCGGGAGAGGCCGAGGTCGTTGGGCCCGGCGCCCATCGGGAAGCGGCCCTTCGTGGCGAGCACGATGTCGTCCCGGCGGCCGTGGTTGCGCGCCAGCCACCGGCCGATGATCGACTCCGAGACGCCCGCGCTGTACACGTCGGCCGTGTCGACGAGGTTGCCGCCGGCGTCCAGGTACCGCTCGAGGAGCGCGTGCGAGGTCTGTTCGTCCGCCTCCGCACCGAAGGTCATGGTGCCGAGCGCCAGCTCCGACACCATGGTGCCGCTGTTTCCGAGGTTGCGAAGTTCCATAGCCGCGACGCTAGCCCTGCGCGGTCCGCTCGCCTACCGTTCGAAGGGATGAAGCTGCTCCTCCTCTCCGACACGCACGTCCCCAGGCGCGCCCGCGCGCTCCCCGCGCCGGTGCTCGCGGCGATCGACGCGGCCGACGTGGTCATCCACGCCGGCGACTGGGTCGACGAGGCCACCCTCGACCTGCTGGAGGAGCGCTCGCGGCGCCTGGTCGGCGTCTGGGGCAACAACGACGGGCCGGGGCTGCGCCGGCGCCTCCCGGAGGTCGCGCGGGTGGAGCTCGGCGGCCTCCGGTTCGCGGTGGTCCACGAGACGGGTCAGGCGGCCGGGCGGGAGGCGCGTGCCGACCGCGCCTTCCCCGACACCGACGTGCTGGTCTTCGGCCACTCCCACATCCCCTGGGACACGGTATCGCCGGCGGGCATGCGGCTGCTCAACCCCGGCTCGCCGACCGACCGGCGGCGCCAGCCCGTCGGCACCTACCTGACGGCGACGGTGGCCGGGGGCGCGCTCGCCGACGTGCGGCTGGTGCCCGTCACTCCGGCTTCGGCACGACCGTGAGCACCCGCTCGATGTACTCGAAGAAGGCGACCATGAAGCCGCGGAGGAACGCCTCCGTGCCCTCGTCCGTCACGGTGCCGTCCTCCTCGATCAGGCCCGGCTTCATCTGGATGTAGGCCTCCGGTGCGTTCATCTGCGGCGCCTGGAGGAAGCTGAGCACGCTGCGCAGCTGCTGCTGGGCGACCGCGGTGCCGATCGCGCCGCTCGATGCGCCGATCACGGCCGTCGCCTTGCGCGCGATGACGTTCTCGCCGTACGGCCGGCTCGCCCAGTCGATCGCGTTCTTGAGCGCGCCGGGGATGGACCGGTTGTACTCGGGCGTGACGAACAGGAGGGCGTCCTGCGCCGCGATGGAGGCCTTGTAGTCCAGCGCCACGTCCGGGAAGCTCCCGTCGAGGTCGCGGTTGTAGAGGGGCAGCTCGCCGATCGCGATCTCGGTGAACTCGAGCTCGGCCGGTGCGAGGCGCAGGAGCGCGCGGGCGAGGCGGCGGTTGATCGACTGCGTGGAGAGACTGCCCACGAAGTAGCCGACCCGGTACGGCGGTTGCAGTACGTTGATCGTAGCCATGCGGCGAGTCTGCACCCGGTCGTACGCGAGCGGAAGACCCGGGCCGGGCACCTGTGAGGACCGGAATAGGGCATCTGCCCGATGCTCGGCCGACGCCTTAGCGAGCAGTCTGGGGTGGTCGGAACGAGTGAGAGGGATGAGCGGATGGAACTGCTCCAGGAGTTCGTGAACGCACGGGTCAACATGTCGGACGCCGAGCGCGAGGTGCGCGAGCGCGAGCTGCTGCGCCGCCGGCGCGAGCGCGCGGTCGTGGTGGGCTGGTGGGAGG
>JAEWDJ010000373.1 GCA_023390155.1 Actinomycetes bacterium
CGTCCATGTAGTCGCGACGCGCGCCCGCGACATCGGCGACGGCGGTCGCCATCGGCGCGTGGATGCCCAGGGTCGAACGCGTCGTGGAGGCCGCGCCCCCGCCGAAGCCGACGAGCACGCCCGCCGCGCCGGTGCGCATCAGGTGGAGGGCCGCGGTGTAGGTCGCGGCGCCGCCCACGATCACCGGCACGTCGAGCTCGTAGATGAACTTCTTGAGGTTGAGGGGCTCGACGTTCTTCGAGACGTGCTCGGCCGAGACGGTGGTGCCGCGGATGACGAACAGGTCCACGCCCGCGGCGACGACCGTCTCGTACAGGTCTTGCGTGCGCTGTGGCGACAGGGCGCCGGCGACGGTGACACCGGCCTCGCGAATCTCGGCGAGGCGCCGCGTGACCAGCTCGGGCTTGATCGGCTCGGCGTAGATCTCCTGCATGCGGGAGGTGGCCTTCGCGGCCGGCAGCTCGCGGATCTCGGCGAGCAGCGGCTCCGGGTCCTCGTAGCGGGTCCACAGGCCCTCGAGGTCGAGCACGCCCAGGCCGCCGAGCTGACCCATCATGATCGCGGTGGTCGGCGAGACCACCGAGTCCATCGGGGCTGCGAGGAACGGGATGGAGAACTGGTAGGCGTCGATGCTCCAGGACACCGACACGTCTTCGGGGTCGCGGGTGCGCCGGCTCGGCACCACCGCGATGTCGTCGAAGGCGTACACGCGGCGTGCGCGCTTGGCGCGCCCGATCTCAATCTCCATACTCACCCGCCCAGTCTATGGCCCCCGCCTGTCGCGGGCAGGTGGCAGGGTGGGGGCATGAAGGTCGACGCCGAGCCCCTGGACCGCCTCCGCCAGCGCACGAGCGAGAAGTGGCGCGCCTATCCCGACGACGTGCTGCCGCTCTTCGTCGCCGAGATGGACTACCCGCTGGCCGGGCCGATCGCGGGCGCGCTGCACGCGGCGATCGACCGCTCCGACACCGGCTATGTCGGCCCGGAGCGCGGGATGGAGACGGCGTTCGCCGCTCATGCGCGCGAGCTCTGGGGCTGGGAGGTCGACCAGCGGCGCGTGCGCACCTCCACCGACATCGGCGTGGTGGTCGTGGAGGCGCTGCGACGGCTGATCCGGCCGGGCGATCGCGTGATCGTCACGCCGCCCGTGTACCCGCCGTTCTTCTCGTACGTCCCGGAAGCCGGCGGCGTGGTGGAGGAGGTCCCGCTCGTCGACGACGGATCCGCGTGGTCGCTCGACCTCGCCGGGATCGAGCGCGCGTTCGCCGGCGGGGCACGTGCGCTGCTGCTGTGCAACCCGCACAACCCGCTCGGTCTGGTGCACCCGCGCGAGCAGCTGGCGGCCGTCGCCGAGCTCGCCGACCGGTACGGCGCGAGCGTGGTCAGCGACGAGGTGCACGCCTCCCTCACCCACCGCGACGCGGCGTTCACGCCGTTCCTCAGCGTGTCGGACGCCGCCCGCCGGGTCGGCATCGCGGCGCACGCCGCCAGCAAGGCGTGGAACCTCGCGGGCCTGAAGTGCGCCTTCTTCGTGACCGCCGGCGAACAGAAGGCCGCTCTGGTCCGCAACCTGCCCGTCGAGATCGAGGAGCGCACGAGCCTGTTCGGGCGCATCGCGACGGAGGCGGCCTACCGTGAGGGGCTGCCCTGGCTGGCCGGCGCGCTCGACGCCATCGAGGCGAACCGGAGGCTCCTCGGCGGGCTGCTCGCCGAGCACGTGCCGGAGGCGCGCTATCGCGAGCCGCACGCCAGCTACCTCGCCTGGGTCGACCTGCGCGCGCTCGACTGGGGCGACGACCCGGCCCAGCGCATCCTCGCCGAGGCGAAGGTGGCGCTGGGCAACGGGCCGCAGTTCGGCCGGGAGGGCACCGGGTTCGTGCGCGTCAACCTCGCGTGCTCGCCCGAGGTGCTGACGGAGGCGGTCAGCCGCATCGGGCGGATGCGCGGCGGGCGGTAGCCCGGCGGTAGCCCGACAGGCACGCGGCCCGTCGCGGCCCGGCGTCAGCGCGCCCGCGCCACCCGCGTCTCGTCCCACACCGGCTCGTCGGCCTCGTAGACCTCGCCGTCGGAGCCGAAGACCAGGAACCGGTCGAAGCCGCGGGCGAACCAGCGGTCGTGGGTGACGGCGATCACCGTGCCCTCGTAGTCGGCCAGGCCCTCCTCCAGCGCCTCGGCCGAGACCAGGTCGAGGTTGTCGGTGGGCTCGTCGAGCAGCAGGAGCGTCGCCCCCGACAGCTCCAGCAGCAGGATCTGCAGCCGGGCCTGCTGGCCGCCCGAGAGGGACTCGAAGGCCTGCTCGGCCGACGCGGCGAGACCGTAGCGGTCCAGCACGCGACTGGCGGCCTCCCGCGGCATCCCGGCCCGGCGGTCGTCGCCGCGGTGCAGGATGTCGAGGAGGCTGCGCCCGACGAGCTCGGGATGCTCGTGGGCCTGGGCGAAGAGTCCGGGCGCGACGCGGGCGCCGAGCTTCGCGACGCCGGTGTGCGGCACCGGTGCGCCCGCGTGCTCGGCGGACGCGAGGTGGCCCGCCGCCGGGTCGGGGTCGGAGCCGCCCGCCGCGAGCAGCCGCAGGAAGTGCGACTTGCCGGAACCGTTCGAGCCCAGCACGGCCACGCGTTCGCCGAACCAGATCTCGCCGTCGAACGGCCGCATCAGCCCGGTCAGCTCGAGGCGCTCGAACTCGGCGACGCGCCGGCCCGTCCGGGCGCCGGTCAGCCGCATCCGCACGTTCTGCTCCCGCGGGCGCGCCTCGGGCGGGCCGGCCGCCTCGAACTTGGCGAGCCGGGTCTGGGCCGCCTGGTAGGCGTTCGCGAGGTCGGAGTTGTACTTCGCCTTCTCTTTGAACCGCAGGACGAGCGCCTTCAGCTTGGCGTGCTCCTCGTCCCAGCGGCGGCGCAGCTCCTCCAGGCGCTCCATGCGCTCCTCGCGGGCGCGGTGGTAGCCGCCGAAGCCGCCGCCGTGCGTCCAGGTGCTGTTGCCGGCCGCACCCAGCTCGAGCGTGACGATACGGTCGGCCGCGTTGGCCAGCAGCTCGCGATCGTGCGACACCAGCAGCACGGTCTTGGAGGTGGCGCGCAGCTGCTCCTCCAGCCAGCGCTTGGCGGGCACGTCGAGGTAGTTGTCGGGCTCGTCGAGGAGGAGGACCTGCTCCGGTCCGCGCAGGAGCGCCTCCAGCACCAGCCGCTTCTGCTCGCCGCCCGAGAGCGTGCGCACCGAGCGGTACTGGGCACGCTCGAACGGGAGGCCGAGGGCTGTCACGGTGCAGTTGTCCCAGACGACCTCCTGGTCGTAGCCGCCCGCGTCCGCATACTCGGCGAGCGCGTTCGCGTAGCGCAGCTGGGTGTCCGTCTCGTCGCGCTCGATGATGGCCTCCTCGGCGGCGGCCAGCGACTCCGCGGCGCGACGGACGGCCGCCGGGGCGACCCCGACCAGCAGGTCCCGCACGGTGCGCTCGTCGCGCACGTGCCCGACGAACTGGTCCATCACGCCGAGCCCGCCGTCGATGACGACTCCGCCCGACTCGGGTCGCAGCTCGCCGCGGATGATGCGCAGGAGCGTTGACTTGCCGGCGCCGTTGGCGCCGATCAGGGCGGAGACGGTGCCGTCGCCGACGCGGAACGAGACGTCGTCGAGAAGGGGACGGCCGTCGGAGAGCGTGTACGAGACGCCGGAGACGTCGATGTGACCCACGGTGGTGCTCCTGGTGTGCTGTGCTGCCGATGCCTCGCCGGTGGGCAAAGCCTTCCAGGATAGACGACGCCGCCGCCCCCCGCGCGCGCGGGCGGCGGCGGCCG
>JAEWDJ010000382.1 GCA_023390155.1 Actinomycetes bacterium
TCGGCCCCTGCCCCTGCCCCGCCCCCTGGCCCACGCGCCCCCCGACGGTTACCGTGACCACCATGACGGCACCGAAGTCCTCCCGCTCGGCGAAGGCCGAGACGTTCCTGCCCGCCGGTGACGAGGAGGTCCGCATCTCCAACCCCGGCAAGGTCGTCTTCCCCGAGGCCGGGCTGACGAAGCTCGACCTGGCGCGCTACTACGTGACGGTGGCGGAGGGGGCGCTGCGGGGCGCGGGCGGGCGGCCGATGGTGCTGAAGCGGTTCGTGAAGGGGCTGTCTCAGGAGCCCTTCTTCCAGAAGCGGGTGCCCGAGGGCCACCCGCCCTACATCGACACGGCGACGCTGCACTACGCGAGCGGCACCTCCGCCGAGGAGACGGTGGTGCGGGACGCGGCCGGGCTCGCCTGGGTGTCGAACCTCGGGTGCCTCGACCTCAACCCGCACGCGGTCCGTGCGGAGGACCTGGAGCATCCGGACGAACTGCGGGTCGACCTCGACCCGATGCCGGGGGTCGACTGGTCCCAGATCGTGGACGTGGCGTTCGTCGTGCGCGACGTGCTCGGCGAGCTCGGACTCGTCGGCTGGCCGAAGACGAGCGGGTCGCGCGGCCTCCACATCCTCGTGCGCATCGCGCCGCGCTGGGGGTTCGCCGACGTGCGCCTCGCCGCCGAGACGCTCGCCCGCGAGGTCGAGAACCGGGCGCCGGGGCTCGCGACCGCGCACTGGTGGAAGGAGGAGCGCGGCGAGAGCGTCTTCGTCGACTTCAACCAGAACGCGAAGGATCGCACGGTCGCCTCGGCCTACTCGGTCCGTCCGCTGCCCGACGCCCGCGTCTCCACCCCGCTCGACTGGGAGGAGGTGCGCACGCGCCGCCCGGAGGAGTTCACCGTGCCGACGGTGCTCGAGCGCTATGCCGAGCGCGGCGACCCGCATGCCGGCATCGATGACGCCGTCGGCGCGCTCGACGGCCTGCTGGCCCTCGCGCAGGAGCTCGGACCCGCGGAGAAGCCACCGCGCGGCTCCGGCGACGGCGCGGGCCGCCGCGTCTCCCGCATGCCGCTCGTGGAGGTGGCCCGCACGAAGACCAAGCCGGAGGCGCTCGACGCGCTCGAGCGGTGGAAGGCCGACCATCCCGAGGCCGCGGCGCTGCTGCACCCCGCCGACGAGCTGGTCGACGGGATGCGCGGGTCGAGCTCGCTCTGGTACCGCGTGCGAGTCAACCTCCAGCACGTCACGGCGGAGGAGCGTCCGGAGCAGGAGCCGCTCCTGGCGGACTACGACCCCTGGGCGGGAAGATCGACTCCATGACCGCCCGCATCGCCAACGTCACCTTCTTCGCCGCCGACCCGGGAGCCCTGGCGCGCTTCTGGTGCGACGTGCTCGGCTACCCGCGGTGGGAGGGCTGGCCGGAGGAGGATGTCGCTGCGCTCCGCGAATCCGGCTTCGACGACGAGGCGCTGGCCGACCGGGCGGAGGCCTGGGACGGCGACCCGCGGCACCAGCGCCTCTATTTCAGCCGCTACCGGCACGAGAAGCACCAGCGCAACCGCGTGCACCTCGACATCACGCCGTTCGACGATCGCCGTGCGACGCGCGAGGAGCTGGCCGCCGAGCGCGACCGGCTGGTCGCCCTGGGCGCGACGGAGGAGAAGACCCTCGCGGGCTTCTGGGGACCGTTCGAGGAGTTCGTCATCATGATGCGCGACCCGGAAAGCAACGAGTTCTGCCTGCAGTGAGCCGGGCCTCCCCCGCCCGGGTGTACTGATGGTGCGGACAGAGGAGGACCCATGACGGTTTTCGCGATCACGGGCGGCAGCGGGCGGATCGGCCGCGCCCTCGCCCCGAGGCTGGCGGCGCACGGCCACACGGTGCGCACCATCGACGCCGAGGAGGCGCCCCCGGAGGCGGCGGGCGAGCACGTGCGGGTGGACCTCGCCGACCGGGAGGCGCTCCGGAAGGCGGTCAAGCACGCCGACGTGGTCGTGCACCTCGCCGGGCTGGCCTCCGAGCGCACGTGGGACGACATCCTGGCCGTGAACATCGACGGCACCCGCAACGCGCTGGAGGCGGCCCGCGTGGCGGAGGTGCCGCGCGTCGTGCTCGCGAGCTCCATCCACGCCGTCGGCTGCGCCCCGGCGGTCGAGGCGCGCGAGGCGGCCGTGCTCCTGCCGCGGCCCGACACCTACTACGGCGCCAGCAAGGCCGCGATGGAGGCCCTCGGCAGCCTCTACGCCGACCGCTTCGGCCTGACCGTCGTCTCCGCCCGCATCTGCACCTTCGGCGACCGCCCGGAGGAGCCGCGCTCGCTCGCGACCTGGCTCTCCCCCGACGACGCGACCCGGCTCGTGGAGGCCGCGGGCGCCCTCGACCGGCCGGGCCACCACATCGTCTGGGGCGTCTCCGCCAACCGGCCGGCGTGGTTCGACCTCAGCGCGGGCGAGGACATCGGCTATCACCCCCAGGACGACGCGGTCACCGTCGCGGAGCAGCTCGGCGGCGAGTGGGTCTGGCCCGACCCGCAGGAGCCGCTGGGCACGCCGTTCGGCGACCCGCTGCACCCGGTGGGGATGCCGTGGTGACCGCGTGAGCAGGTGAGCAGGTGAGCAGCGACGGAACGGGGCCCCGCCCGTGTGCGGCCCGGCCCCCTCCGGTCA
>JAEWDJ010000044.1 GCA_023390155.1 Actinomycetes bacterium
CCTCCGGCAGCGGCGACCTCGCCGACACCGGCGCGGCCGACCTGAGCCTCGCGGCCCTCGGCGCACTCCTCGCGCTGACGCTCGGCTCGGCCCTGGCGGTCCGACGCCGGCGCCGGCACCTGGCGCGGTAACCGCACGAGCGCTCGACGGCCCGGACACCCGAGGGTGGCCGGGCCGTCGTGCGCGGGCGTTTCGGGTGTCCTCTCGCTACGCCCCCACGTACCGCGCCAAATGCTCGCCGGTCAGCGTCGAGCGGGCGGCGACGAGGTCGGCCGGTGTTCCCTCGAAGACGACGTGGCCGCCGTCGTGGCCGGCGCCGGGGCCGAGGTCGACGATCCAGTCGGCGTGGGCCATGACGGCCTGGTGGTGCTCGATGACGATGACGGACTTGCCGGAGTCGACCAGGCGGTCCAGGAGGCCGAGGAGCTGTTCGACGTCGGCGAGGTGCAGGCCGGTGGTGGGCTCGTCGAGCACGTAGACGCCGCCCTTCTCGCCGAGGTGGGTGGCCAGCTTGAGGCGCTGGCGCTCGCCGCCGGAGAGGGTGGTGAGGGGCTGGCCGAGGGCGAGGTAGCCGAGCCCCACGTCCTCCAGGCGGTCCAGGATGGCGCTGGCGGCGGGCGTGCGGGCCTCCCCCTCGGCGAAGAACGAGCGCGCCTCGGTCACGGGCATCGCGAGCACCTCGCTGATGTCGCGGCCGCCGAGGGTGTACTCGAGCACGGAGGCCTGGAACCGCTTGCCGCCGCACTCCTCGCACACGGTGGCGACGCTGGCCATCACGCCGAGGTCGGTGTAGATCATCCCGGCGCCGTTGCAGGTGGGGCACGCGCCCTCGGAGTTGGCGCTGAACAGCGCCGGCTTCACGCCGTTGGCCTTGGCGAACGCCTTGCGGATCGGCTCCAGCAGCCCGGTGTAGGTGGCCGGGTTGCTGCGGCGGGATCCGCGGATCGCGCCCTGGTCGATGGCGACGACGCCGTCCTGCGGCGACACCGAGCCGTGGATCAGGGAGCTCTTGCCCGAGCCGGCGACTCCGGTGACCACGACGAGCACGCCGAGCGGGATGTCCACGTCCACGTCGTGCAGGTTGTTCTCGGTCGCGCCGCGCACGGCCAGCGTTCCCGTCGGCGTGCGCACCGCCTCCTTGAGGCGGGATCGGTCGTCGAGGTGGCGCCCGGTGAGCGTCCCGCTCGCGCGCAGCCCCTCCACCGTCCCCTCGAAGCAGATGGTGCCGCCGGCGGTGCCGGCGCGTGGACCCAGGTCGACGACGTGGTCGGCGATGGCGATGGCCTCGGGCTTGTGCTCGACGACGAGCACGGTGTTGCCCTTGTCGCGCAGGCGCAGCAGCAGCTCGTTCATCTTCTGGATGTCGTGCGGGTGGAGGCCGATCGTCGGCTCGTCGAAGACGTAGGTGACGTCGGTGAGCGACGAGCCGAGGTGCCGGATCATCTTGGTGCGCTGCGCCTCCCCGCCCGACAGGGTGCCGGAGGGGCGGTCGAGCGAGAGGTAGCCGAGCCCGATCTCGACGAACGAGTCGAGCGTGCGCCGCAGGTTCGTCAGCAGCGGCGCGACCGACGGCTCGTCGATGCCGCGCACCCATTCGGCGAGGTCGCTGATCTGCATGGCGCAGGCGTCCGCGATGTTGACGCCGCCGATGCGGGAGGAGCGCGCGCCCTCGTTGAGCCGGGTGCCGCCGCAGTCGGGGCAGGTCGCGAACGCCACCGCGCGATCGACGAAGGCGCGGATGTGCGGCTGCAGCGCGTCCCTGTCCTTGGAGAGGAACGACTTCTGGATCTTCGGGACGAGCCCCTCGTAGGTCATGTTGATGCCCGAGATCTTGACCTTGACCGGCTCCTTGTAGAGGAAGTCGTTCAGCTCCGCCTCGGTGTAGTCGCGGATCGGCTTGCTGGCGTCGAGGAAGCCGGACTCCGCGTACTGCCGCACCGCCCACCCGTCGGCCGTGTAGCCGGGGATGGTGATCGCCCCCTCTGCGAGCGACTTGGCGTCGTCGTAGAGCTCGGCGAGGTCGATCTCGTTGACCGTGCCCATCCCCTCGCAGCGCGGGCACATGCCGCCCGTGATCGTGAAGCTGCCCGCCTCCGCCTTTCCGGATCCCCGCTCGATCGTGACGGCCCGGTCGCCGTGCACCGACGCGACGTTGAACGAGAAGGCCTGCGGCGACCCGACATGCGGCTGCCCCAGCCGGCTGAACAGGATGCGGAGCATCGCGTTCACGTCGGTCACCGTGCCGACGGTCGAGCGCGCGTTCGCGCCCAGCCGCTCCTGGTCCACGATGATCGCGGTGGTCAGCCCTTCGAGCACGTCCACGTCGGGCCGGGCGAGCGACGGCATGAACCCCTGCACGAAGGCGCTGTAGGTCTCGTTGATCATCCGCTGCGACTCGGCGGCGATCGTGCCGAAGACCAGGGAGCTCTTGCCCGAGCCGGAGACGCCGGTGAACACGGTCAGCCGCCGCTTCGGCAGCTCGACGCTGATGTCCTTCAGATTGTTCTCGCGTGCCCCCTGCACGCGGAGGAGGTCGTGGCTGTCGGCGACGTGCCCGGTGGTCGTGCTCATGGGTCCTCCCTCGGTCCTGGCCCCACGCTAGCGTGCGGCCCCGACGTCGTGCGGCGAGGGGAGACTCGTTGCGGGCATCCCGCGGCGTGTCCCCGCACCGACCCGCCCTTCGTCCGAGGAAGGGGAGGGAGGAGGAGGAGGGACGGAAGGGTCAGACCTGCACGTAGCGGCGGGCGGCCCGGGCGCGCGCCTTGGCGGCCTCCTCCTCGCGGTTCTTGGGCGGGGCGGAGGTGACGAGCGCGTCGAGGAGGTGCTGGGTGACGTGGGCGATCTCGGCGACGGCGGCCTCGAACGCCGGGGCGTTCGCCTGCGACGGCTTGGTCGATCCGGAGACCTTGCGCACGTACTGCAGCGCTGCGGCGTGCACCTCGTCGGTGGTCGCCGCGGGCTCGAAGTTGTGGAGGACGTGGATGTTGCGGCACATACCGGGAGGCTACGCCCGCCCCGGCCGCGGTGTCACGCCCTCCGAGCCCCGGCTCAGTGCGTCCGGACCGGGTGCAGCGCGTTCTGCACGGTGCAGCCCGCCTCGCCGCTCTCCAGCGTGATCGGCCGCGGGCGACCGGCGCTCACCGTCCCGTCCTCCGCCCGCGTGCCCAGCACGCAGTCCTTGGTGCCCGAGATGCCGACGGCCGCCGCGAGCACGGCATCCTCGGCACCGGAGTCGCGGGTGAGGTGGGCACCCGTGACAGGGTTGCGCGTCACGAGGTCGTCTGGGAAGGCGGCCCGGAGGTCGTCCTCCAGGGTCGCGGCGCTCGCCCCGGCGAGGACCGCCCGCAGGCGCTCGACCGCGTCGGCCGGAAGCTCCGGCTCGGGCAGGGGAGCCGGCGGCGGGGTGGGGGAGGCCTCCGGGCAGCCCTGCTCGTGGGCGGTCGTGGTGCGCCACTCGAAGAAGGCGTGCACCTCGTAGCCGAAGCAGCCCGTCCACTCGCCCGCCGACCAGCTCGCGGCGCCGACGCCGGCCGACCGTGACTCGACGCGCGCGGTGATCCGCAGCACGAACCCGGCGCCTCGGTCGTCCCGGGTCATGCCGTCCCAGGTCACCGCCTCGGCGGTCAGCTCGGCCGGGTGCTCGGGCGATCCGCCGGAGAGGCCCGAGCCGTCCGCCCGGGAGTAGCGGTAGGCGAAGTCGGAGGCCAGCACGTTGCGCGGGCGGCTGTCGTCGATCGTCGTCGCGGTCGCGTCCGCCCGCTCGCGCGCCGCGTCATGGGCGACGTCGTCGCCGTCCCGTGGCCCGAACGGCTGCACGGCGCAACCCGCAAGTGCGAATCCCAGTGCGGCCAGGAGCAGCGCTCCGAGTGCCCGTCGCATCCGATCCCCCGATCCCGCCGCGCCCCCGGCGGCCCTGCGCCCAGTCTGCTCCGCCCTGTATTCCGCTCGGCGTATGCGGCGGTCGACGACAGGCTCTGCCGGCGCCGGCGCCAGCGCCAGCGCTAGCGCCGGCCGGCGCCAGGCCCGTCCGGCGCCAGGCCGTCCGGCGCCAGACCCGTCCGGCGCTAGGCGCGCCCGCGCGCCGCCCACTCCAGCCGGCGCAGCGACTCGGTGTTGCGGACGTGCAGGATCAGGTCGGCGATCGGTGCCGGGATGAGCCGCACCGGCCCCTCGGCGGGGTGCTCCTCCATGCGCACCAGGCTCCCGCCGCCGCGCGGCTTCACCTCGATCGTCACCCGTTCCTCCCCGAAGGGCCGCGTCTTGGCCTGGAGCACCATCCGGCGGGGCGGATCCCACTCGTCCACCCGGGTCTCGTCGTTCAGGACGAACGGCCAGACGCCGATCGAGTGGTGGAGCTTCGAGCCGGGCGCGGGGTACGCGTCGTCGGCGGCGCGGAGGCGGGAGGCCCCCACGACCCAGCTGGGGTAGACCCACGGATCGGCGAGCACGGCGAAGATCTGCTCGGGCGTGCAGTCGAGGCGGCGGACGGTGACGGACATGGCTTCACTCCTCGGGGCCGAGCGACGGCATGGTGGCCCGGCCGAACTCGTGACGGAGGGCGCTGCGGGCGGCGTAGTACCCGCCCAGGCCGTGGACGCCCGGACCGGGCGCCGCCGAGGCCGAGGCGAGGTAGAGGCCGCGGCCCGGCATCCGCCACGGATCGGGGGAGACGACGGGACGTGCGACGAGCTGCCGCAGGTCGGGCATCCCGGTCGAGATGTCGCCGCCGATGTAGTTGGGGTTGTGCTGCTCCATCTGCACCGCGGTGCGGACGCTGCTGGCGAGCACCAGGTCGCGGAACCCGGGGGCGAAGCGCTCGATCTGGCGGACGATCGCCTCCGTGCGGTCCTCGGTGGAGCCGCGCGGGACGTGGGTGTATGCCCAGAGCACGTGCTTGCCGGCGGGCGCGCGGGTGTCGTCGAAGAGCGAGGGCTGCGAGACGAGCACGTACGGGTCGTCGCCGGCCCGTCCGCGGGCCACCTCGCGCTCCGAGCGGGCGACCTCGGCGCGGGTTCCGCCGAGGTGCACGGTCGCGGTCTCGTTGAGCTCGGGATTCGCCCACGGCACCGGGCCGGAGAGCGCGAAGTCGACCTTGCAGACGCCGTTGCCCCCGCGGAACCGGCTGACGCGGCGCAGGTAGCGGGCGGAGAGGCGGTCCTCGCCGAGCCGCGCCGCGGCGCGGACGTGCGTGTCGAACAGCACGACGCGGGAATCCGGGAGGTCGGCGAGACTGCGCACCTCGGTGCCGGTCACGAGCTCCCCGCCGTGCGCCTCCAGGTCGGCCACCATCGCGTCGGCGATCGCCTGGGAGCCGCCGATCGGCACCGGCCAGCCGCGCGCGTGCGCGTAGGCGACGAGCGTGAGGCCGGCGGCGGCGCCCGCGACGCTCGGGAGGGAGACGGTCGTGTGCGCGAAGGCGCCGGTCAGCAGCGCCCGGGCCTCGTCCGTGCGGAACGGCAGATCCCACCACGGTCCGCCCTGCGCGATCGCGGTCAGCCCGAGCCGGGCCGCGACGAGCGGGTGCCGGGGGAGCTGAGCGATGGCCGAACCGGTGAAC